>JAATVJ010000146.1 GCA_014523515.1 Nitrososphaerales archaeon TH1177
AGAGTAAGATTAGGAAATTATGATGACAATAATTTTATCTTAATAAATTCATCGTCTATTGTTAATTATCACGTTACTAAATCTAGTTTTGAATCTGCAGATATACTAGACGATTATATAATAATTGATGCCAAAAATTGCCTAAAGAATGACATCATTTCTACTACAGTAATTGTGGAAGAAGTTAAAGACGGCTTTGTTTCTGAAAAAAGGGGATTGTCAACGTTAATTTTGATCATATAAAATAGAATAATTTAATATTATAGATTGTAAAGTTTTTCAGTATTTTACAATTTTCTTTTATGGCTAAAAGTTAGAGATAATGTAATTTTTTATCTAATAAAATATTTGATAATATTTTAGTTCCAAATAAAAAAGGCTAAATAACCAATATACTTGAAATCGTAATAAGCGACGATCGTCCAGTTTGGTCTAGGACATCAGATTGCCAATCTGGTAACCCGGGTTCAAATCCCGGTCGTCGCAATTTACATTATAACGAATAATTAATTGTTAACACTACCACATGCACAAAAACCAAATTCATCAAATGGTGAATTACATATTTCACATTTTTCGTAATATTTAATTTCCCAGATATGTTTACCATATAATTTATAATGTGTATCAATTTCTTTAGGAACAGGAGAAGGAGATTCCTCATCAATATTATTTGAGTCGTGTTCTTCTTTTTCTTTAAATTGTTTTTTTTTCATTATTTTTCCTAATTTTTAAATTAGATTTAATTATATCTATAGCTCTTGAGATTCGTTCTTTGTTTGGGAGCTGAATCATAAAAATATTTGACGTATATGAATTTATATTATTTTTAGGAATAATTGCTAATAATCCACTATCATTTAAAGATTTAAAAAATTCAACACAAGTATTACCATGAAGTAAAAAATTTTCTTCAATTCCTAAATTAATAAATTCTAATTGAACATCAACAAAAACATACTGACCATCATAAAAAATATTGAGTAAAACTTCTACTACATATTTTTTTCCTATACATCTTTCTATTATAGCATTATATAGAGATTGTTGAACATATATACAAGGTATTTTATTTCCTTCATATTCAATTACTCCACAACCTTCCTTGTGAATATTATCAAAGAAGTCATCTAGAGTTGTGAATTGTCTAACTTTCACTATATATTATACACGTTATTCAATATTTGAGTTTTTCATAAAGACCAAATAAAAATCAAAGATTTAACATAGATTTATCGATTTTGCTAATAAAATAATTTTGTCGTGGTCATCAGATGAGTGAAGATTATGATTAAATTTATAACTCATGTAAAGTAAATCAATTATTTTAGAATGGTCTAAATTAATATAGGAACCTTTATTATTTTTATTTGAAATTTTGGAATACTTTTTAAGATCTTTTAGAGAGTATTCTAAATCACTATATACTTTATTTTCTAAACCTGATAAAGATGGTTGATTTAAAAACATTGCAATTTGAGAAGTTGAACCATTATAATCTTTGTAAAATATATTGACTTCTTCTTCTAAAGGCAAATAACCTTCGTATTTACATTTAATTCCACTTTTATGAAGATAATTAATTAAATCCTGAAGAGATTGTACTATTTCTGTTTTTATATCAATAGTTGAATCAATATTATTTTTTATCTTGATATAGTCAGAAATTGATATATTCATAATGCTTCCCTTTATCCTTACTCCTGGATATGTTTTTTGTAAAGTTTCATCCAGAATTTGTTCATTTATTAAAGATATTTTTTTGTCTAATGCTATTTCAAATGCATTGTACATAATATTTAAAATTGATCTTATATTTCTGAAGTCAAAATCATCATATAATATTTTTATTTTTGATAAAAGATCAGTTTGTTCTACTTCTGTAATAGCAGGATTATGGTTATAGAATTTAATATATTCTAAAACTATATCTGATATTTCTTCAAAAGAATTGGATCCGGCGAGATCAATTTTATAATTAGCTTTCTCTAATCTATCAAAAACTGAACTATCTTCTGAAGCTATTTTTATATAAGAAGCAGGAGTTAGAATTAACATTAAAACTGTATTTGGAATATGAGTATTGATGAGAGATTTAATAAAGGAAAGTGTTTGTTCATTGTTGTCGAATTCATCAAATTGATATAATGAAATCTTGTTAAATAATTTTAAATTAATCTTTGATAAAGTAGAGAGCCGGTTTATCATATCAATCAAAGTGACCGATTCTTTATCTTCAAATTGGTTTTGTATTATAATTTTAATTACAGATATATCATTTTTAGAAAAAGTATTATCAAAAATATTATCAATATAGTCTAAATTAGGTTCTAATCTGTTTTCCAAAATTTGAAGGATTTTATTATCAATTCCTTTACCCCCTAGAGATTCGAAAAATCCCAATTTGAAAATTTTTTTTGCAATTTTGTGATTGGACTTAACTTTATCGTGAATATAATAAAGTAATTCTTTTTTCAAATTGTATAAATAATTAGATTGAAAACCATTGATCATCGATTGATAAATACTTTGTATATTTTTTGGATAAATTTGTGATAAATCAAGATATGATATAATCGCTTTTTCATTTATTTCAGATATTTTTATATTAAGTGTTAAATGTGTTTTTCCTGAACCTACATCCTGAATAACTGTAATTATTCGAAATTTTTCATCTGCAGTATTAAATTCGTTATTTTTTCCAAGATCATCGATACAAGAGAAAATCGAATTTCTTGCTTCTTTATGTCTTTTACCCCCCAAAATGTGAGCATCATTCAAATTTGGTGTTGGACTACTTGGAAAGGGATTTTTAATTAGAGTATATGGGTACAATTATAAACACCTTACATAACCATATATCAATCCACGAATCATTATTCCCTCATTACCACCAGTAGATAATTCATAATCAAATCTATTTTCATTAACCAATTGTTCTGCCAGATCATAAAATTCAGTTTCTGCAATCTCATATTTTTCCGAAAGGTCATTTCTTAAGTTTGATAGTGGAACCCATCCAATGGAATCTGAATATTTATTTATAGCTAAATCAAAATCTTGCTTAAAATTATGTAGATTGATCACTTTGTGTGAATGTGATACACTATTTTCAACTGCATTACTATTAGTACTTGTTGCTAATAATGAATCCATTAATATAATCATCTTGCTATCTAGTTTTTCTATATGTTTATTTACAGACGTAGAGAGATTCTCAAAAGAAGTTTGAACCTCTTTTAATAATTCAAAAATATATTTGAATTTAGGATCAGTATTTAGTAAATATTGAAAATAATTATCTTTATTCCAACAATAATACGTACTTCCTATTTTGGAAATAATAATTTGATCTTGTTTTATCCAGGTATTCAAGATTTTATCCAAATCAACAGTCGTAAATTCTTTTTTGAGGTCAGTTTTCTTAACTCCCTGTATACCTGAAGAAAAAATTCTGTCAATTATTTTTTCTTCTAAAGACATGGATTACAATTTGAATTTTTTTTATAAAAGACCTTTTGTAAGTTTATATAATATAATTAGCTAATTTACTTTTACTGTTTATATAGAATGTAAAAGATCAATGGAATGATGAAAATCCTTTCTGAGTTAATGATGAAAGAACTAGGGTATCTGACCGAATGTAGTTGTATAATTTAGCAGCTACACAAATAAAAGATAAATGAAAGAAGTTATAAAATCATAACACATCTAGCAGTAATATACTAATTATGATTCTGAAAGATTATAGATTTTTGTGAATATCAATAACAATACTAAAAAGTTAAAAAAAAAAATGAAATTATATTTAAAAGAAATTAAAATTTCGTTTGTATTTTTTTTGTTCTTCTTTTGTTATCTTAAAATAGACGGTATAGCCATCAAATCGACCGCTAAATTTTTAGGAATATAGAAACTGGCTTTGTCCACAATACCTTTTGAATTATTATTGTATTCTCCTACTAATATTTCCTGAACTTCAAAATTAGTATGAAAGACCTTGATCTCTTACTTTTTTTGAGAATGTCTTAATTATAATCACCATCTTTAGCATCGGTAGTTACTGAGTTGTTTGATATGAACATGATAATAATACATTTTTTAAATAACCTATTTAAAATGCTATTCATGGTAATGAGAACT
>JAATVJ010000147.1 GCA_014523515.1 Nitrososphaerales archaeon TH1177
AGTAGAAACAAAAGTAAACAGGAATCTGAAAAAAGATGTATGTGCAAACTATAACTACGAAACTGAATACAATCTCTTATGTACTGTAAGAAGGTATCTTAGATGCATAGGTAGTTGGCCTAAGATATGATACTTAACTTACTACCAAATTTAATTTTCTAAATTAAACTAAAGTCTTAGAATTCAAAATTTTAGACATTTAATTTTTTTATATATTTATATAAATAATTAAATAAATAAATAGATAGATAGATAAAATTGCAGAGTATTTCTTTGGAATAATCAACTGGAGATGAATTTGAACCATTACTGATATTTCGTGTTTATACTAGACAAAAATTTGTATGAATAAGTATATAATTTTATATTCTTAATAATCATACTAAAAGAAGGAAATATGAAAAAGAATGCATATTTATTGATATTAATCATCGTAATTATATTAAATTTTCTATTATATCTATTTGTAATTTCTCAATTTTTCAAATAGTTTAAATTCTACATTGGTTTTGCATGTTGAATTTTTAATTGTTATTTTTCAAAAGCTATATTATTTTTCAATAACAAAAAATCTTTTCTTTTAATTATATTTAATTATTTATTTCAATACCTTATAATATTATGAATCTCGATTCCATTATTATATACCCAGATGATCTTTCGAATTCCAGAAATATCGTAGATTTAATTGGTAAATATGCATCTAAAAATGTTCGTATCAACTATACTTACAATATCTTTTATTTTATATGGATTACAGTATCTCATAGAACAAAATGTGAATGCATTTGATAATTATGGAATTAACTTTTTTGCTCCTTTAGATCCATATCAAATTGTATCTGATAATAGAGACTATGATTTAGATTCACATGGTATAGTTTATCTGTCATTTGATCCTTTTATAAAAGAATTATCATATGAAGTGTTTTTGGAAGGTATGAGTTATCTAGATGGTGATGATGTAGAAATAATTCAGATACATCTTGGAACACCTGGTGAAAATGGTCCTGCTGTCTTATCCTTTTGTAATGAAAAAAAGGAAAAAGGACATTGTAGAGAAGGACCTGGCCTGTCAGTTGAAGGAGTATTAGAAGAAAAAGATCTAAAAGGTCCATTAAAAGGTTCATCATTTAACGATTTAATTGGATTAATCGAATCTGGAGAATCATATGCATATGTTCAAAGCCGGGATCATCCCGAAGGTGAAATAAGAGGACAGATATCTTATTAATTATATAATTCTTTAATAAATAAATAAATAAATAAGATCAATGAAATAATTAGTTAATAAAAATTTTTTATTCTACCTCTATCTCCGTAAAGATTATTTAGTATGAAAAATCATATATTTTAAATTTTTTAATGCATTTTAATATTATATGATTTGTGGAAAAATAAACGTGGATACTTATGGGTTACTCTTGCTTTATTTACAATATCTCTAAATTTTCATTGGATTTTTGCATGGTTTTCCTATATAGATGAACAAAAAGAACATAATCAACCTGTAGAAATTTCTGATTACTTTAAAATGACATTTAGAGATATAATGGAAAATTGGCAATCGGAATTATTACAATGGATATGGCAGGTGGCAGGACTCAACATTCTGTGGTATGTGGGATCACCACAATCTAAAAAAGAAGGTGATGAGAGAAAAGAAGAAAAAATGGATTTAATAATAAAGATGTTGGATCCAAAAAATGATGATGCTATATTTAAAGAATTAGATACAAAGTATCTAAAGAAATAAAAGTATAAGATAAGATAATTGTAAATCCTTTTTTACATCATTTGATGTATATTTGTCTAAATAATAAAATTATATTAAGGCCATAGCCACATACACAATAGCAAATTAACAACAACAAGATAGAAGTCTATAAGGTGGTGGTTAGGAGAGAATCTTCTTTTTTCGTTGCTGTATTTTTCACAATATTATATTGATGATTATAATATGTAATAATTGGAGATAATTTAGTTATTATAGCCATAGCCTGGAATAGAGCAAGCAGTAGATATGGCTATGGCTAATATTGTGACCTGAGGTTTTTAGGTTAATATTTGAAAGACTAGAGAATATTTAAAAATATGTGAACAAAGTTAATCGTAGAACAAACGATAAATGAAACAATTGATATAAATTAATCAAATGAGATTATAGAAGTTTCTTTAAAATAGTTATTTGAATATTAATAATTTAAATTTTTATGATAACCACAACTAAAACTTCAAAAATAATGTTAGCAATATTTTCAATGCTATAGTATTTTCAATAGTAGCTGCAGAGTTAACATACAGCCAGTCCTTTTTATTGATGACTATAATCTAAACTCTTAAAGCGAGACTCTCATGAGAGGTGTAGAATTCTATATTGGAAAATATGATATGATAACAAAAGTATTACAAGGAATTATAATTGCCATATCAGGATATCTCATATATAGAATAATGACCACTAACAACAGAAAGCAGGAGAAGACTATAAAAAGACCATAAATAAATTCAACAATTCAATAACATTAGAAAAACATCGTAATATTATATATTTTATTATACAATACCTTATTTACCTTAAAAAATTAAATATACCGGTTGACAACAAAAGCAAAGAGATTTTCTTCAAAATATACTATGTTATCTATTTTAGAATATCTTTGCTTGTATTCAACAAAAACACCTATAAGTAAATATCATATAATGACAAAAATTAATGCAATCAGACAACAGCGTCCAGATAGAATTTCGCTTTTATTGAATAGATTGGAACAAAATGGATATATA
>JAATVJ010000148.1 GCA_014523515.1 Nitrososphaerales archaeon TH1177
TTGACAGTAATAATAGGTTGATTTTTTGAATTAGCACTTGTTATTACAATGACTGAATTATCTTTATTAAGAATTAGATTATGCAATCCACTATATGGAAGCATAACACCTATGTTATGGAGATCTGGTGCTATTAATGGCAAAAGATAGTAATAATTTCCTTTTGTTAATAATATGATAGGTTTTATATATGATTTTAGTAATTCTTCCTCTTTAAAATTAAGATTTGCAAAAGATTTAATCGTATCAATATCCTTAGTCATAACAGCAAATGGTTTATTCTTTCTGTTTTTTATCAATCTCAATTTTGAAATAGATTCATAATCAAATGCAGATGTTACAAGATGGAAACCTCCAATTCCCTTTACCGCAACTATTGAACCATCAGCGATTAGTTTCGAAGTGAGTAACAATGGATTTGAAGTATGAATATTTATCCCTTCTTTATCTACTATATAATATTTAGGTCCGCAATTTTTACAACATATTGTCTCACTATGAAATCTTCTATCATGAGGATTATTATATTCCACCATACATTCATTGCATAAAGGGAAATTAGAAATAGAAAGTCCATTCCTATCATACGGCATTCTTTTTAAAATTGCATATCTTGGTCCACAATGTGTGCATGAAGTAAAGGGATAATGAAATCTTCTTTTATCATTTTCATTGTAAATATCAGCTAAACATTCATTACATATAGCTATATCAGGAGGAATCATGGAAAAAGAAAAATTTCTGTTATTTGAACTAGGAAATATCAAAAATTGATCATAGTGGTAGTTTGGATTTATATCTTTATCATTTAATTTTTCTATTTTTACATTCGTATAATTGGCTAAAAATGGCTTATTATGATAAATTTCATTTAAAAAAATATGGATATTGCTTTTAGTACCTTTCGCAGCTATTTCTATAGTACCATCTTCATTATTTCTTATAAAGCCTGAAATGTTATTCTTTATGGCAGTTCGATATATAAACGGCCTAAATCCAATTCCCTGTATTGTTCCTTCAATAATAATTCTCAATAACAAATCGTAATTATTATAATTAAACCCAAAAAGTACTTTTATCTCTTTAGATCTATCAAAAAACCGCAAAGAATCTTCAACAAGATATTTGTTCGTAATAGTATTGTTATTTTATATTTATATAATTAAATATATGACCATTGAAAGATACTATACACTATTTTTAAAAATCACAATCTATTATATAAAGGTAGAATTCTTGATATAATTCGGTAATAACCATCATCATCATATATTATTGTAAATAACAATTCCAAAATTGTTAATAACTATTATAATCTTCTTAATCCAAAAGAAATGATATCTGCAAGAGTTATGGAATATCAAAAACCTTTGAATATAGAAAATGTTGATAAACCGCAGATACAACATGGCCATCAAGTCCTTCTACGAGTAGGATCTACTGGTTTATGCCATAGTGATTTGCATTTGATAAATGGCGATTGGAAGAATACAATTCCACTTCAACTACCCATTATCCCTGGGCATGAGATAGCAGGATGGGTAGAAGAGATAGGAGACCTGGTTCCAAAGGAATTTTTACAAAAAGGAGACCTGGTTGCAGTTTTTGGAGGGTGGGGATGTGGTATATGCATTTACTGTAAAGACGGTAATGAACAATTATGTCCATATCCTCAATGGCCTGGTATTATGAGGAATGGTGGTTTTGCAGAATATATTCTCATAGATTCCTATAGATTCTTAGTAAAAGTAGTAGAAGAAGAAATACGACAGAAAAAAAAATGATAGATCAAAAGGTGAATTACAAAATAAAGAGGAAGTAGAACGAAGGGAGACATTGAAAATAGAATCTATTGCTCCACTTACTGATGCTGGTCTAACACCCTATAGAGCAATCAAGAATATCAGGAATTTGCTTGGGCCTGGAAAAACTGTCGGAATTGTTGGAATAGGTGGTTTGGGATACTACGGAGTACAATATGCAAAAATATTGGGACAATCTGCTGATGTAATAGCATTTGATAGAAAAGATGAAAAAATAGACTTGGCAAAAGAAATAGGAGCTGATTTTACAATAAATAATTCTGTAGACTTTTCAAAGCTTAAAGATGAAGTGTCAGCAATTACAAAAGGCAAGGGCATAGACGTTATAATTAATTGTGTAGGAGCAGAGAATACAGTATATAATTCTATCAGATTGTTAAATAAAGGCGGTACTCTTGTTGTTGTTGGACTATTTGGAAATCAGATGACATTTCCACTTGTACCTTCTGTAATTAATGAGTACAAGATTCATGGTTCTCTTTGGGGGAATTATAATGAATTAAGGGAAGTAATAAAACTGGCATCTAAAGGTAAATTAAAACATAAAATAAACAGATTTGCTTTAAGAGATATAAATAAAGCAATAAATAAATTACAAAATGGAGAAATTTTAGGCAGAGCAGTAATAGTTCCTTAAATATATTAGATAAGGTGAGAAGAAGAGATAATATGTAAGATGTGATATTTTACACTGTCATTCTTTTTTTCTATATATTTATTATTTGTAAGATTATTTGCAAAAAAAACTGTTATACAAAAAAATTTGTTACAAAAAAATACCTATTATTTGTACAAATCTTTACCTCTATATTTTTATCATCTATAACAAAGTAAATTTAAAGCTCTAAATAAAAGCTATATCAAATTCTATTATACTTTGATCATATTAATTTGTGGTTATCCTGGAGTTGGAAAAACAACATTAGCAA
>JAATVJ010000149.1 GCA_014523515.1 Nitrososphaerales archaeon TH1177
ATCAGATTAACCATACTACTATATAGTAAAATTCCCTCTATGACAGTAAGATATCCTCCAATATTTTGAGCACTATCATTAATGTAAGAAATTGTAATAAAAAGAATCCAAAATAATCCTGATAAAGCATAGCTTGTTAACGGACCAACTATAGCTATTTTAAATTCCTTTTTAAAATCTTTTGTCTCATCTTTTATTTCAGAGATACCACCAAAAATAAATAAGATTATCTGATGTACTCTAATACCATATCGAATTGATAAAAGTGAATGGGATAATTCATGAAGTAATATAGAAATAAACAAGATTACAGCTCCAACTATACCCATTATCCAATATTGTGAATCATTTAGACTTGGATAATACATTGGCATAAATCCTGTTGCAAGAGTCCATGATATAAGAAAAAAAACGATAATAAGCGTAAAATGTAATCTTATAGGAATTTTTTTTATTGTGCCAATCTGTAAGGACATAGTTATATGTAGCTATAATATCAATTAAATATTAAGTGTTATTACAACTACTTTAATCATTTAAAATAACATTATAATGATAATTATCGAGATTCGCAATCATTCTGTATTAATTTGTATATTTATTCCCATAGGTTCGAACGAGGTTTGATTTTTATTTGGTGAGTATTATATTTAGGCATCAAGAATAAGAACTTATATTTGTATCAGTAAAACATTTTATATCTGATATTTGACGACGGGATATTTCCATTTACGAGGGTAATAGAATTGGAGAGTAAAATCAAAAATAAAAGATTCAGAAATATTTTATTTTCTTAAATTGTATTGAAAATTTTGTTTAAAAGCTCAAAGAATTTTCAAATAGGTTATTGTTTTTCTTTTGATTGTAATGTATATTGTTCTTTCTTTTTTCCTTTAGTTAAATGAAAGAGTCTTAGCTTTAAAGCAAGGTAAAAAGAATATGCAGAATATTTTCTCAACATAGAAATTATTGATTTATATTGAATATAAAGATTTAGGATGAAAATACTGTAACTCTCAAAGAATCATATTGGTTAATCATCAAAAAAAATTATTTTGTTATTTAGAAAAATTTGAGTAGGGTATATGGTGTCCTTGTTGTGGTTATAGATTGAGAGGAAAACTCATATGAAGTTGAAATGTATTATTGTCAATCAAGAGGCTTTTATATTTTATTTTTTAGTGAAGGAATTATAATTTATTGAATCAAAATAATTTATTTTACCATATTTGCTATTTCTCAAATCTTTATATAATTGCTAAAATTATTCAAGTCTAGTGACTAATAACAAATTAGTATTTGGATTGGAACAATAATAGTTTTAATGATACCGTATTTTTAAACGTTCCTTCAAAAGTTGCAATTGCACAACAACAAGATGAAGAAATGAATAAGATACAAATGTCGAAAGAAATGATGCAAAACATGATAGAAGAAGAAAGATCAAAAAAAATAATTCTAAAGTTTATGGATGAAGTGAAAAAAGAAAATCCTATGTTTGCCGATATATTAATAAAATACCGAGTATGAGTTTGGAAGAAGCGGTAAAGAATCTATTTGCTGTAAAGGATATAGAAAAACTCTTAACAATACATGCAGAATACTTAGTTGAAGGAAAGACAATGGGCAGTAACCAAACAACAATGATGAAATAACACAAATACAGATCTTCATTTTTTTTATATTTTCTTCTGTTTCTTTGGCTCTCCTCATTTTATTGCTTTTTTCAAGAAACATTTATTATACATTCAATAAATAGGATTAACCGCACCTCCTTTTCCAGATATTATTGCGAATAATTTCTTAGAGAGATGAATAGGAGGCTATGGTTTCTCTTTCCTTTTTTTTATCTTTCACTAATTAATCAATTAAATTTTCCACATAGCCTTCAATTATTTATCGTGACATTCATTATAGAGAGCTATGGTTTTCTACTATTAATTAATCTATATTACACTAGCAATATCATTATTATTGTTAATAATAGAATAACTGAAAAAAACTGCGATAACAAAAAAATTGTATTTAAGTATTAAATAGTATAATTAGCAATTTATTATACTTTGGACAAACCAAAGAATATATCCACACTATTGTCATAGTCTTCTATCTATTATCTATGCTCTCTTGGCCATTTTTAGAAGATGAGGGCTATGACAATTAATTTGTCTCCAAATATTATATAATATGCTTAACAGGTTTTTTGTAATAACATATTATGAGCCGTTTGTTCAGTCCAAAGATAGAAAATCCATAGCCTTCTATTGTGATGGGTAATTCTTTAGAGGGATTTGACTTGAATATTCTTTAATTTAACATTGAATATTTAGACACAAATTTCAACTAACGTTTGTTTCACAATTAGAAAGAGGAGACACAGCAGCAAGAATATAATATAGTTAGAAGATTGAATTGTATATAAAATCAACTATTATTAGCCATTCTTTAGATATTCTTTTATTTATTTTACCGGTTACATAGTACTTAAAGACCATTTTAACGATATATAATATTTGATGACTCTACCAAAATACTAAAAATAGATTTAAAAGTAAAAGATTAATTCAGAATTGGGGTCAATTCGCTGAAGCCTGGGCTGGAATAGGAATCATAGTAGGAATCTGGGCAGTAACCTTCGGAATTATTGCAAGTGGAATACTACCAATTATAAGATAAAATATTATTTATTTTTTTGAATTTCAATAATTAATAATTTGTTTTTTGCTTTATCTTTTATTTTAAAGATAAACTATTTAATTAATCTATTACTCTAGCGAGTGATATTTGTCTATCTTATTTTACACTACTTTCAAAAAAATTAAGTATTAAATAGTATGAAACAGGGTATTTTTACACACTGCTACCTAATTAATTTCGCTATCATAGATTGATAACCATATAAAGAATATCTTCCACAAACACAGAGACAAAACAAAGACAAAAACACAAAAAAAACTTCGCCATAGCCTTCTTCTGCTACATTACTTACTCATCAGTTATATAGAAGGCTATGGGCTTTATATTTATAAACCTATTACTCTAGTGATATTGTAAATAAACAAATAGATATTACTATTAGTTTTCGGCTAATAGATTGAGAAATCAGAGGCAGATAATTATCAATTCTAGTGCCTTAACTCTTGAATAATACAAATTAATATAGATCTACTTAATAAGTTTGATAACATATATAGTAATGGGGTTTTTCGTTAATTACAATTAATAGTAATCAAGTTATATTATTGGTGGATGATGAAAAAGATATTCTCAATCTTTTTTGCGAATGTTTACAGAATTGGGGATATCAAACAATTTCTTTTGATAATCCTATTGATGCATTAAATCATATTGATAATATTATTTCTAATTGTTCCCTAATTATTACTGATTATAAAATGCCACAAATGAATGGAGTAGATTTTATAAAAAAGATAAGAAAAAAATATAGTAGTAATTCGAGACTAAAAATGATGTTAATTAGTGCATTTATGAAAAATGATCTTGATGCTCCTAATACATTAAATAATCTTGAAATTGATAAAATAATTGAAAAGCCTGTACGTTTAGAACTTTTTAAAGAAGAAGTACAAAAATTAATGAAACAGCAACAACATATCGAATCTCCAATTAATAAATAAAAAAGAGGAAATTCAAATTGCTATCATATTATTAAACTATCTTCAACTTTAATATACTATATTGATTACAATTCATTCGAGAATTGTCTAGTGGATATTAAAAATAAAAAGATAATTATAGTAGACGATGATTATGATATTGCTAATTTATTTAAAATATTTTTAGAATCTAATGGATATGATGTAGATGCATATACAAATCCTATAGATGCATTAAATAACTTTAGAAAACAGAGGCATAATTTGATCATCCTTGATTTGAAAATGCCTGAGATGGATGGAATTACACTATATCAAAAGATTAAAGAAATAGATGATAAAGTAATTATTTGTCTAACTACTGCAGATAAAAATTTGGTTAAAGATTTGCGAAAAGGTATAATAGATATTGAAAAAATAGTAATTTACAAACCTATTTTATTGAAAGATTTGAAAAATAAAATCGATTCATTAGTTAATATACGTATCTTAAAACTCTAGAATGAGAAATAACGAATAATTAATAAATCTCATTTGTAGAATGATTTACAATCTTCAATCGTATAGAATAAGGCATATATATTCACTAACAACCAAAGCAGTTGTTGTCATAGTCTGAAAGGGTTATCTTCCAATTAACCAAATATCGTCCATCTCTCTGTTGTTTGTTCAGGCTATGACAATTAACCTATCTTCAATTATTAAATAATATATTATTAAACTCAATATACCCTGAAAGACAAATATTTCATTTAGCCATAGCCTTCTATTTAGTGTGGATGCATCAGAGGGCTATGACTTTTAATATCTTTAAAAAATTTTGTTAATTAACAAAGTTATTCAAATAATAAATAAAATACTTTACTAATTTAATTACCTACATCTGTCTCGAGTGCTGTGGATTTGAAAAAATAGTTGTATCCATGTCATAGTCCTCTTTTTAGATATGGCTCTTTGGCGCTATATGTATCTAGAGGGCTATGGTTTTCATTCTTTTAAGTAATTAATTAATTTTTAAATATTATTTACCTATAAACGGTGGTAGTTTAATCGAGCATTATTAGAGTATTATAATAGTATTATATTTTTATGACTATATAATAATGTGCCACAAATAGATAAAGATGGCAAAAATAAGGGGATTGATAATGATAAAATATCTGATAGGACAGAAAAACAAATAGACAATCTTCCCACACATGCCCAAGAAATATTTAAAGAAGCACATAAAAATGCACTTGATCAATATAGTGACCCTAAGAAACGAAGAGGAGGGAAAAATGAAAGTCAAGAAGAAGTTGCACATAAAGTTGCATGGTCTGCAGTTAAAAGGGCATACAAAAAACACGGAGACAAATGGGTGAAAAAATAGGCACTTGTTAGTAAATAATTCAGAAATAACATAAGAGTATTTTTTCATTTTCAATTATTTTATTGTAAACTTAAGCTATTTCTTTGCAAATTTACCAATATTGCTATGTCTTCCATAATTTTAATTTCATTACATACAATAAAAATAAAATGGCTTCACATACTATACATTAGTCTTGCATAAAATATTTGACGAAATATATGACGAAAATGACTAATAATTTATAAAAATGACGAATACTGTGACGGGATATTTTTTCCTATTTATAAATAATTCATTTGATATACAGCATGAAAGAACCTTTTCCGAAATATTTTGAACAGCCAGTAAACATTCTTGGTTGAAAGGAAAAACTAGAGACGAAATTGTTGAGTAATACCAGATAAGCCAAGGGAAGGTCTCTAACCTAATAGCAAATTGGCGAAATCGTTTAGGTAAATATGATTCAGATACTATTCGAGAATTCGCTAAAGAATTAAGACTAGAAGAACTAACAGTTTAGGATTGTGCAATAGAATTCAAGACATATGAAGAACTAAAAGATATAATAAAGATTTACTTTTTAATATTGATACAAATAGATTGAAGCCTCTAAAATATACAATTAAAAATCTTCATATATTCTTTCTTGCCTCAATCGTTGAGGTTTACCTTTCTTATTTTGTTCTTTAATAACTTTTCTTTTAATGCCATCGGATAATTCATCCATAATTGTTGGTAAATCCCATCCTGCCATTGTATAACTAAAAATCTCTGCTGTTGTTATTATATTTACATTTACTTCATATCTATTCTTTTTACTGTTTTTACTTTTAATTTTTATTCTGCATCTTGCTTCTTCTATTTCAGGAAAAATTTTCTTTAATAATTTAACTACACCAATAAATTTGGTCTTTGCCATTTCGGCTTCTATTGGATCTTCAGGCAAACCTATGATATAACACGGTAACTCATATTGTATTCTTTCCTTGAGTAAAGTAAGAATATCCCCAAAAGTAATTATTCCATGTATTTCATTTACTGACTGTAAAACTACATAAGTTGAATTTGTATCTATCATCAAACTAATTATTTTAAGTATATTATCAGCAATATTTGAAACAATAACGTTTTTACTCATTATGCTTTTTACAGGAAAATCAAGTCGAATATTCTTCTGATTAATTCCTATTGAACCTCTTCCAATTCTTTCTGTTGGTAATAGATGTTGAGTAATATGGGTTGATGTTAACATTCCTATAAGGGAATTATTATTTTCATTTATGACAGGAATATGATCTATTCTATTTTTTATCATAATATTACGAGCAGAAGAGACATCATAATTAGATCCAATTACAAAAGGTTTAGGAGTCATAATATCTTTTCCTAATATTTGTTGAGAGATAGATGCAAATGAATTATTTGTTTTTGTTTGTGATGTCTTCGATCCTAATTCATAAATTTTTTTAATAACTGATTTTGCATTTATTTGTCCTATGATTTTATTATTATCTTTTTTAATTACTGGTAATGAACGTAATCTATAATAATTCATTAAATGAGCTGCATTAGCAATTTTACTATCAGAATATAAAATGGGAGATGGCTTTGCTATTGTTGAAATTTTTCGAGATGTTATGTTTCTTAGATTTAATATATTTCTGATACTTATAACAGATATTTTGTTATCGAACGTTAAAAAAGATTCATATAGATTTCTTTCTAAAAAACTACCAATTGCTTTTGATACAGGTTCATCATTTTCAAATATCAAAGGCTTCTCCATTAGATTGCTTACAGATTGTTCACTTAAATTGGATAAAGAATCATATAATTTTAAAGATAAATTTTGAGCCATTTTCTATATATTTAGGTTACAGTCTTTTATATAACAATTTGCAATTAGCATAATAATCATTTTTCAATTTCTTATTATTGATTATTCAAACATAGCATTTTATGTACTACAACATACATTCAGGTTTAAATCACATAATAAAGAAAATTTTTCTCAAATTCTCTTAAGATATAATAAATAAAATCTACGTAAGATACCAAGGTGAATAGGAGATCATCAACGTAATAGAAATTATTATTAAATACTTATGATGTGTAGAGATAATTCATTTAGATTTGATCAAGATATATTATAGACTCTAAAGTTTATCTTCATTTTGTCATAATGAATTTTATTCCTTGACCAGTTATTCATTATTCTATTCATAGAAATTTAGATATTGGAATATGAACAAAATTGCCAAAAGATTACAATAATTTTATTTTATTCATTATGATGAATTATAATATATAGTTAAAATCTTAAGTCAATAGATATACAAAAAAACTTTTGAATGATAAGATAATTTTTAAATAAACAAATAATAAAATATTTTATTTGATAATTAAAAGATGAAAAGTTATTATAATTAATGAAATGATCTATTTGCTAATAATGAAGTTAACTAGAATACTTTTATCTATTGCAATAATTACAATAACATTATTTTCCTTATTAGAATTAGCCAATCAAAACACGAGAATCACCTTAGCAATAGATGAGCCTAAATCATTTCTAACTTATAATAATTCCAAACTTAATTTTTCGATACAATATCCATCAAATTGGGAGATAACGGAGAGAAAATTTAATCCAGAAATGGAGAATATTTCTAGCACTATAGAAATCAGATCGCCCTTTGAAGGAGGTCAAGATTTGGTTCAAGAACAGTTCCTAATAAGCTTAAATAGACTACAGAAAAATATTACCTTTAATGAATATGTCGACAATGCTTTAAATCAATTCAAAAATGAATATAGAGATTTCAAGCTAATTTCAAATAATTCAACAATAATCGATAATTATAATGCAAGAAAACTATCCTATTCATACATCGCAGGAGTTGATCCGTTAAGTATTAAGTTAATAATGAATCATAACATAATTTCTGATGGAAATAAAGTTTATGTTCTTTCTTTTGGTACTCCTCCTGATAAATAC
>JAATVJ010000150.1 GCA_014523515.1 Nitrososphaerales archaeon TH1177
ATGAATGTAGATGAGAAGACTGCAAAATACACTTCAGAAATTAATGGAAACAAAATTTATCTATGTTCGTCTGCATGCAAACAACAATTAGAACAAAATCCTTCAAAATATGGATATTAAGGTAAATCAAAACTACTATTAAATCAAAAGAATCTAAATTTCAAATTTCTATTTCAGATTTACCTTCATATCTTCTTTTTATTGATTCTATTCTTCCCTTATATTTTTCACTATAATCTGTTTTACAAGAATTGCAACAAAAAAAGCGTTCCAAGTCTGCAAATTTTAAAACTCTAGGTTTGCCAAGAACTGGTCCATGACAATAATCGCATACAAGGTTTATTGCAAGTCCATTTGTAATTTTTTCTTCTATTTTGTATGCTTCTTCTTCAAATATGTTCTTATGACCATTTTTATCAAAATCCTCTTTTTCTTTTCTTCTTGCATTATCTTTATTAATATTTTGTATTTGAATGATATCTTTTGTATTATTCACTTTGCCAAAGTCAAATACTGGAAGAACTCCTTTAATAAAACCTATATTGACTAGTCTTTCAAATCTTGCCTTAACCGTAGGCGTAGTTATTCCTGTTTCTCTTGATATTTGCCTAAACGATTTTCTGCCATCTTTTAAAAGTGATTTTATAACTGCTATATCATTGTTATCTAGATGTAAAGGCATAATACTCTATGATATTTAGGTCTTAGTAGTTATTTATTATTATTTACATTTGTAAAGTTCTATTCTTATCTATGTGTTTATTGTTATTTTAATATATGAAAAAAAATCAAAAATATGATAAAATAATTAGAAAAAGTGTAGAGGAGGTAGTAGAAAACTCTTTTGACAAGTAAAATATTACTTCCACATGATGGTACTGAAATCTCAGATAAGGCACTTGAGAAATCTAAAGAATTTGCCAAAGTATTTAATGCTGAATTATTTATACTGCATGTAATAGAACATATTCCTATTCCACCATCACTAATTTTGGGCAATGATAGACAATGGATAGCAGAAGCAAGAAGAAGTATTGCAAAGAAATTAAAGGAAGGTTGGTTGAAAATGGCAAAAGAAAAAATAAATCCTGTACTAGAAAAAGAAAATATAAAATTCAATACAATTGTATTAACTGATGAACAACCCGTTAGTGAACAAATTGTAAAATTTGCATCAGATAACAAAGTAAATCTTATTATTGTTGGTAGTCAGCGATTGAACAAAATTTCAAAAATTAAAGCATTGGGTAGTGTTTCAAGAAAAATTTCAGAAAACGCCGATTGTCCTGTAATGATAATTCATTAAAATAAAATATATTCTTTTTATAATTTATATACTATCTCTTAAATTTAAATGAATAAGTATAATCATATATCAAGATAATTTCAATATGTTGCCTTTTTTCTCCATATTTTAATTTAGTTCTATTATTATCATTATACAAATTTTTTCTTAATATACTCTAAAATTAAAAGATGCATATCACTTAGCAATAATTTGAGATTTACAAAATACAAATCTAGACTCAGGTTCATTTATCATTATATTAATTTAACTTTTTTTACATCTGTAAACCCAGAATCTTATATTTCTTTACTACTCTAATATAATATAGATAATGGCAAAAGACCCTGTATGTGGAATGGTTGTAGATGAAAAAACAGCGATAAGCGCAGAAATTGAAGGAAGACAATTTTACTTTTGCAGTTCAAATTGCTTGAACACATTTGCCAATCACGAAAAAGAGCTATCAAAGCTAAAGAAGAGAATGTACGTGGCAGCGTCTGGTGCTTTAATACTTGCAATATTGCGAGGAATTGTATATTTGGGATTAGCATTTGGTGCAATTACTGTTACTTGGGCACCCATTCCGAACCTTCCTTATCTTACATGGGGATTGCTATTATTCATTATTGTAACACCAGTCCAATTCATAGGTGGCTGGACATTCTACAAAGGCGCATACGAAGCAATAAAGAGAAAAACTGCTAATATGGATATTTTAATAGCTATAGGAACTTTAGCTGCTTATATTTACAGTGTTGTTGTTCTATTTTTTCCAGGACTGTTTCCTGTCAAAGAACGGGATGTATACTTTGAAGTATCTGCTGTAATCATTGCATTTGTACTTTTAGGGAAATATATGGAAGAGGCAATAAAAAAGAAAAGTTCTGCATCAGTAAGAAAACTTTTAGATTTGAGGCCCACAATGGCCAGAATAATTCGGAATGGAGAAGTAAAAGAAATCCCAGCAAACGAAGTTGTGGTAAATGATATTCTACTTGTAAAGCCAGGAGAGAAGATACCGACGGATGGAATAGTGGTAGAAGGAATATCTGCAGTTGACCAGAAAATGATTACAGGTGAAAGTATACCCGTGGATAAAAAAGAAGGAGATGAGGTTATAGGTGCCACTGTAAATAAACAAGGTCTTTTGAAAATAAAAGCAACAAAGGTTGGTGTTGAGACTGCACTCTCTCAAATAATACATATTGTAGAGGAAGCCCAATCATCTACTGGAAAGATACAAAGGCTTGTCGATAGGGTATCTGCAAAATTTGTACCTGCAGTAGTATCGGTCTCTGTAACTGCATTTCTTGTATGGTATTTTGTTATGGGCAGCTTTGTAATGGGATTGCTATCATTTATTGCAGTTTTAATTATAGCTTGTCCTTGTGCCTTAGGAATTGCTACACCTGCCGCATTAATGGTTGGGGTTGGAAAAGGAGCTGAGGCAGGAATATTAATAAGAGGTGCAGAATACCTTGAACTCTCACAAAAAATAAATACAGTTGTATTGGATAAAACAGGAACTATAACAAAAGGTGAACCATCTGTTACAGATATAGTTTCATTTAATGGCTATTCTGATAAAGATGTACTTTTTATTGCAGCATCAGTTGAATCTGGCTCTGAACATCCATTAGCTCAAGCAATTGTCAAATCCGCATTAACTGTCCAAAAAACAATAGCAAAAGAATATTCTACTAATAAAAAAGGACAACAACAAAAAGGACAAGATATTTCAGTATTACAAAATCTAAAGCAATTTGAAGCCCTCTCAGGAATGGGTGTTAAAGCAATTGTCAATAATAAACATATTTTATTTGGTAATAGAAAACTCATAAAAAAATTTAATGTTCATTTCGTTATTGATACTAATAATATTAGGCTGAAAGACAAAGACGGTAGAAATGATAATGTTGATGATGATATACTAGAAGAGAAAATGACAAAACTTGAATCAGAAGGAAAGACAGTAATGATATTAGCAGTAGAAGGAAATATAGCTGGTCTTGTTGCTGTTGCAGATACTATAAAAGAATCATCAGCTAATGCAGTCAAAGCATTACAGCAAGAATTGGGAATAGAAGTAATTATGCTAACTGGAGACAATGAGAAGACTGCTCGAGCAGTTGCTCAAAAGGTGGGCATTAGTAATGTTATAGCTAATGTATTGCCAGGTGAAAAGGCTAAAATAGTTAAGCAATTGCAGTCAAAAGGAAAAGTTGTAGGAATGGTTGGTGACGGAATAAATGATGCTCCTGCATTAGCTCAAGCTGATATAGGAATAGCTATTGGTAGTGGTTCAGATATTGCAAAGGAGACAGGTGGCATAATTTTGATAAAAGATGACATCATGGATGTAGCAAGAGCAATTAAATTAAGTAGAATAACTATGAA
>JAATVJ010000151.1 GCA_014523515.1 Nitrososphaerales archaeon TH1177
GATAAAACAAATGAAGAGACTAAATTAGTCTATACTTTAAATAGCACACTAGTAGCAATTCAAAGAACACTAGTCGCAATTTTAGAAAACTATCAGACATCTAATGGAGTAATAATACCAGAAATCTTACAAAAATACATGAGAGGAATGAGAGAAATTAAATTAAAATGAATTTTATATTATATATTTTATTTTTGTCTTAATTAAGTAATAAATAATAAAAGTATATTAAATTTACATTAAGAGAAAAAAAGAAAAATTGTATTTAATCAATCTAAAATAGATAAACTATCTAATTGGTTTTTTATCTTTTTAGAGAAGTCATGTAACTCTTCTTCTTTTGCAATATATCTTGTAGGCCATCTCCCATTAGAATTATCATTTTTAAATCTAGGAATAATATGAACATGAACATGAGGAATTATCTGGTTTGCTGATATTCCATTATTTTGTCCTATATTAAATCCATCCGCAGAAACTGCTGAAACTACTGCTTTAGCTATAATACTAACAAGAGAATATAATTTGCCTACTTCATCTTGAGGCATATAAAGTAAATTATCATAATGTGTCTTTGGAATCACTAAGGTATGTCCATGACTAATTGGATATTTATCCATCAATACTAAAAAATGATTATTATCATAAACAATTATTCCTTCATTAGTCCCATTAATTATTGAACAGAAAATACAATGGTATTTATTCGTATTGTTATTCATAATAACTTTTTCTATCATTACTAAGATCACTATTTATTTCTTGATATTTCAATTATACAAATTTAAAATAAGTATAAATTATTATAGCCAATTTTAAATATAACTATTTCCTCCTATCTCTTACATAATGGCGGAAACTATAGAAATAGAGAATTTTAATGTAATTTTTTCATTTGACTGTCCTAAATGCGAATACCATAACGACGAAATATCTCTTACTGATTTGACTAATGGAATTGCAGAATGTGGAATGTGTGATACTATCTTTAAGATTGAAGGAATAGATACAATAAAAATTACAGCTAACATAGAATAAAAAATTAATTTTTAGATTTTTCGTATATATTATAATTCTGAAGGAAAGACTATTAAAATATACCTTTATATTCTTAATTTAATGGAATTACCAAGTAGAAAAACTCTTGAAGGACCATCAAGGGCACCTCATAGAGCTATGTATAAAGCAATGGGATTAAAAGACGAAGATCTAGATAAACCTCTTATTGGTGTATCTTCTACTTGCAATGAAGCCACTCCGTGTAACATACATTTAGGTAATCTTGCACAATTTGCAAAGAAAGGAATATCAGAGTCAGATTGTACTCCAAGAGAGTTTACTACTATAGCAGTATCAGATGGTATAGCTATGGGACATCAAGGCATGAAAGCATCTTTAGTCAGTAGGGAAATAATAGCAGATTCAATAGAAATTATGATGAGAGCCCATCAGTATGATGGTTTAGTGGGAATTTCAGGTTGTGACAAAAGTTTGCCAGGTACATTAATGAGTATGGCCAGATTAAACTTACCTTCAATTTTTGTCTATGGAGGAACAATAATGCCTGGAACTTGGAACAATAAAAATGTAACAATACAAGATGTTTATGAAGCTGTTGGTTCATTTGAAGCAAATAAGATCAGTTTAGAAGAACTAATTCAACTAGAAAATGTTGCTTGTCCTTCTGCTGGTTCATGTGGAGGTATGTATACTGCAAATACAATGGCATCTATCAGCGAAGCTTTAGGAATGTCATTACCGGGTAGTGCTTCTCCTCCAGCAGAGAGTGAAAAAAGAAATGAAATATGTTATGAAACAGGAAAGACTATAGCAACTCTTATAGAAAATGGCATTAGTCCAAAGGACATAATGACTTTTGAAGCATTTGAAAATGCAATAACTATTGCAAATGCATTAGGAGGATCAACAAATGCAGTATTGCATCTCTTAGCAATAGCCAAAGAAACAGGTATAAAATTAATTTTAAAGGATTTTGAGAGAATACGAAAACGTACTCCTCATATTGTGAATATGAGACCAGGAGGATTATATGTAATGTTAGATTTGGACAAAATTGGGGGGATTCCAATTGTATTAAAAACACTATTAAAAAATGGACTCATAAACGGAAAGACACTAACAGTTACTGGCAAAACAATGGAACAAAATTTAGAGTCATTTAACTTAAATTCAAATATTGATAAAAATATTTTGAGTCCTTATGAAAATCCTATTGAGAAAGAAGGAACAATCAAAATTTTAAAGGGAACACTAGCACCAGATGGTGCTGTGGTAAAGATAGCTGGAGTGAAATCGACCAAGTTTGTAGGAAAAGCAAAGGTATTTGAAAATGAAGAAAATGCATTTAAGGCAATATCTAAAAATAAAATTGTCGAAGGAGATGTAGTAGTAATAAGATATGAAGGTCCTAAGGGAGGTCCAGGTATGAGAGAAATGCTATCTGTGACTGCAGCATTAGTAGGACAAGGTCTAGGAGAAAAAGTATCTATGGTAACTGATGGAAGATTCTCAGGTGCAACAAGAGGATTAATGATAGGACATGTATCTCCCGAGGCAATGGTTGGAGGCCCCATTAGTTTGGTAAAAGATGATGACCTCATTACTATAGACATTAAGAAAGGAATTATTGATCTCTTGATATCGAAAGCTGAATTTAAAAGAAGGGAAAAAAAATGGAAGTCGATAAAACCGCATTATAAAACTGGTGCATTAGCAAAATATGCATCTTTAGTAAATTCTGCTTCAGAAGGAGCTATAACAAGACCAATAGTAGTTTAGGATAAAAAAAGTCGTCATTAATTAAATTGTACCTTCCATAAATGTTTTTCAGTAGAAAGTAAAGATGACAATTTCTCATGGTATCTAAAACCACATTCATCTAAAATAGTTTCAAAATCAAATCTTTCTCTTAAAAATAAATCATCTTTTTCTTCTTTTTGAATTTGTGATTTTAAAGCAGTAATGATCTCTTTAGAAATATTCTTAATAGAATAGACATACCAGAAATTATTAGCTGATCTTAATCTTGATAAATGCTGTCTTAAAGTCACTTTATCTGCTAATGAATTTGTATAGTAATTGTTCATAAGTTCACTATTTACATCGATCCATGATGGAGTTCTCCAAGAAGCAATTTTGAAGAAACCAAATTCTTCATATTCACAACCGCCGTTTATACCACATTGACCTCCAGAGTCAAATGTAGTTATTATACAATTTGTCAAATTAGCAACATATTTACGAAAATCAACACCTGGTTGCATCCATCCAACAAAGGCTAAATCAAATGTCCTTTCATTTGTGAACACTTCAATCGGGATTGAATATATATAGTCAGGTTTTGCTTTTTTTAATAAATAAAAAGATAGTAGATTTTGTTCTATACCTATAGACTGTGGTAGATATTTTCGTATTCTTTTTAAAAAATCACCATTACCGCATCCAACATCAATATATGTTGCATTATTAGAGAGAGATTTAGCAATTGATATTATACGTAGAACATCAATTTTTCTATAACAAAAATAGGTTCCAGAAAATAATGGAAATATAAATCGTTCATGGTGAATAGGAGGATTTTGTGATTTATATTGTTTGTAAAATTCATATGCCTTAAGTATCTCATCAAATGAAAACGACATAAATCTAAAATAATAATGAGATATATTTATAATCACATTTTTAGCTATTGATATATAGAGAATAGTAAAGATTAACTCTATAGAATTAGAAAAATTAATTTATAACACTGTTAAAAATCCCAAAAGGCTTATTAATCTATACTATTAACTGTTACTATGGTTAGAAGTTTTAGTGACTGGTGGAATACTGTTCCAGCAGATTTAAAAGAAAAAGCACGCAGAGGAGACGAAAATAATAAGCCTTTATTGAACCAAATTAATTATGTTCTTCTTCATTTGCACTTGGCAGGAAAACATGATGCAAAGCCATCACATGAAGAACTAAAAGATTGGCTTCATAGTGGTCAAGTAGACGTATTGAGAATGACCCCTAAAAAATAAATATAATTATACTTTTAGCTTTTTTATTATTTCAAATTTTTATCTTTATAGTATTCTTTTTTTTATCTTTAACTTTGTAAATATGAATTATAACAGTGTTTTGATATTGACATAGGGTTTAAATAGTTTCACCAACATCGGACCATTAGTGATATATTGAATGACAATTGCAATACTTCCAGATGTTGATGAACAAAGATGTATTGGATGTGCACTTTGTGTAGAAATTTGTACTGCTCTTGGTCCAGATGTTCTCAGAGTAAAACCAGTAGAAGGTTGGAAAAGAGGTAAAGCATTTGTATTTTATCCAGAAAGATGCATCTCTGATGGTGCCTGCGTAGGAGTTTGTCCGACACATGCAATATTCTGGATGAGACCAATGGAATATACCCCAGGACAACCAGTCCCATTGCACAAAAACGGTGTATTTGACAAGGGCTGGGAAGAAGGTTAAGAAATCCAATACAATAAAGCAAATAGAAAATTTCAATTCATTTTTTATGTTTTTATTGTAGATTTTTTTATTTTGTTATTCTATTTAACATCAGATTTGAGATCAATGTTTTTGTTTATTGTATAATAATGGCAAGAATAGGAATTACTGGAAATCCTGGTGTCGGTAAACATACTGTAACCGATTTACTATCTAAAAAAATAAAAAATAGCAAAATAATAGATATAAATAAAATAATCATAACAAATCAAGCTCTCAATTTGGAAACATTTGAAGCTGATTTAAAAAAAACTAGATCATTCTTATTAAAAGAATTAATTGATGATAATGATAATGAAAATGAAATAATAGTTGGTCATCTTTTACCATATATAATAAAAAGGAATGAATTAGATTTTATAGCCATATTAAGGAGATCTCCATATTCTTTGATAGAAATATACAAGAAAAGAAAATATTCTAATAAAAAGATACATGAAAATATAATCTGTGAAATTCTAGGAATATGTTTTTATGATACTTTAAAGGTATTTGGTAAAAAGAAAATTTCTGAAATAGATACTACTTATGATGATCCTGAAGAATCAGTTAAGAAAATTATTTATAATTATGATTACAAATCAAAGAGACAAATAGGACTAGTGGATTGGTTAGATTTAGTATATAAAAATGGAGATGTTGAAAAGTTTTTAGAGGTAAACTAAAAAATACAAAAAGAGAAAGTAGTATAATAAAATGAAAAAAAGATATTGAAATTATATATAGCTGCTATTATAACCACAATCGAATTAGTTTGTCTATAGCATTTAGAAAATTTGGAGAGGAATCAATTCAATTCCTAGGAAAAAAAGTATCCATAGAAACATCAGATAAAAAAACATATGATGGGACATTAATTGGAATAAATGAAAAATTAGATGTAATATTAAAAGATTTAGAGACAAGTGGAATAATAAAGATAATCATAAACGGCTCATTTGTAAAGGAAATTAGATTAATGGAAAAACCATTTGATTTAAAAGCACTTGCAGAAAGATTTTCAAGGGTTTTTCCAGGTCTAGTAAAAGTTAGAGAAGATGTTGGAGCAATTATAGTTATGGATAAGATTAAAGTTACACAAAATGGAATCGAAGAAGGAACAGGACTTGCAGCCGATAGAATAAAAGCAATTTATGATGAATTTGTAAGGGAGACTAAGAAATAACTTTGTCGTTTGAGGTCAAATATAGTGACCTAGGCGGACGAATAGGAAAATTAAATACAGCTCATGGGATTTTAGATACACCAGCATTTATTCCAGTTGTTCATCCTGTAAAACAAATAATAGATATAAATTTACTCAAAAGAATAGGATTTAGAGCAGTTATTACAAATGCATATATCACTTTAAAACATTATGGAGACGATGCTCGGAAAAAAGGAATTCATAGAATAATTGATTTTGATGGTATTGTGATGACAGACTCTGGAGGTTATCAGGTGCTAGAATATGGAAATATAAAGGTAGGGCCTACTGAAATTGCACAATTTGAAATAGAAATAAAAACTGACATAGCAGTTCCATTAGATAAACCAACAGGATACGGACTTGAATATAATAAAGCAATTGAATATGTTAATCAAACAATTAGTAATGTTAAGGAAACTGTTGAAGTAATTAAAAATAATAGAGGTAATAAAGATGAAGAAATAAAAACTATATGGGCAGGTCCTGTACAAGGTGCAGAACACTTAGATTTAGTAGAACAGTCTGCAAAACTCTTTGATGATATGAATTTTAAATTAATGGCTTTAGGAAGCCCCGTCGAATTAATGGAAGCTTATGAATTTACTAAACTTTCTGAAATAATTTATACTTTAAAAAAAACAATTCCATCAAAGCCCATTCATCTTTTTGGTGCAGGACATCCATTAACTATTCCATTGGCGGTTGCATTAGGATGTGATATGTTTGATTCTGCATCATATATTTTATATGCTAAAGATAACAGATATATGCATTCAAATGGAACCTCACGGTTAGAAGAAATTACATATTTCCCTTGCTCTTGTCCAATTTGTAATTCTTTTACTCCAGCTGAATTATTAGACACTACTGAAATTGATCGAATTATTCAGTTATCTATACATAACTTATATGTCTTAAAAAAAGAAGTAAATTCAGTAAAACAATCAATATTGGATGGAAGACTGTGGGAATATATAATGAGCAAAGCTCATAATCATCCAAACTTAATGGAGGCTGTTAGATTATTTAAAAACTTTGAATATCTAGAAGACGGTACACCGCTTTATAAAGACAAAGCCATTTATTTTAATGAACCCTATGATCAATATAGACCAGAAGCAAAAAGATTTAGAAAAATGGTAAAAAAATATATTATTAACAACAAAAATAAACTGATAATTTTATACCCTGAAACAATAATTCATCCATTTTATACTTCTAAAAAATTTGTCAGAATGAAAGAAATCTTCTCTGATGTAGAAGTTTTTTCATATAATCCATATTTAGGAATTATTCCGGCCGAGATATCAGATATATTTCCAGCATCCCAAAATATCATATCTGTGGAAAATGATTCTTCAAGTTTTGCATTAAATTATTCGACTTTTATTGATGCAATGAAGTTTTTTTTAAAAGTTAATCAGGATAAAAATATAACAATCATAGCAAATGAATTTATGAAACAAATTATTTCTTATTTTTATAGTCAAAAAAATATTGAAAATATATTCAATTCAAATATTAAGATAATAGATTACAAAGAAAAGAGTAGATATGAAATATCAGAGATACAATAAGACTTTTAAATTAATAATTTTTTACTTGGTTTAATATTCTCATATTAAAATCGTTATACGACTTTTTTTCATAATCTGAAATATCAGATTCTAATTGCAATGTCATTTCAATTTCATCTAAACCTTCTAATAACATCTTTTTCTTAGATTTATCTATTTGAAATTTTAATTGTTTTGAATTTGGTTTTAACTCTATCTGTTGTTTATTTAAATCTACTTTAATAATATAATTAGGATTATCAAAAAGATACTCTATTTCATTTTTTGGTAATATTATTGGTAATATACCATTCTTTATACAGTTACTATAGAAAATATCAGCAAATGATGGAGATATAATAGCTCTAAAACCATAATCCATTATTGCCCATACTGCATGTTCTCTGGAGCTTCCACTTCCAAAATTATCTAATGTAAGAAGAATATGATATCCAGAATATTCAGGATTGTTTAATATAAATTCCTTTTTAGGTTCACCATTCTTATTGTAACGCCAATCATAAAACAAGTATTTTCCAAATCCTTTTTTCTGTGTTAATTTAAGAAATTGTTTTGGAATTATCTGATCTGTATCGACATTAACGTATGGAAAAGGTATTGCTTTACTTTCAAAGTTTTGAAATGGTTTCATGATAATTAGATTTAGGAATATATAGAATATTTATATCCATTCTCTAACATCTACAAAATGTCCTTCTATCGCCGCTGCTGCAGCCATAACTGGACTTACCAAGTGAGTCCTACCTCCAACTCCTTGTCTTCCTTCAAAGTTTCTATTTGATGTACTAGCACATCTTTCACCGGGGGAAAGAATATCTGGATTCATTCCTAAACACATACTGCATCCAGAGTCTCTCCATTCAAATCCACTTTCTATAAAGATTTTATCTAATCCTTTTTTTTCTGCTTGTAACTTGACTGATTGAGATCCTGGTACAACCATAGCATGAACTTTTGGTGAAACTTTTCTTCCTTTGACAATAACAGAAGCTTCAAGTAGATCTTCTAATCTAGAATTTGTACACGAACCTATAAACACTCGATCAATGCAGATATCAGTAACGGGAGTACCTGATTTTAAATCCATATATTCAAGCGCCCGAGTTGCCGCTTTTTTTTCATCTTCATTACCCATAGCATATTCATCTGGATATGGAATTATACCGGTTACATCAACAACCATTGAAGGATTTGTTCCCCAACTCACTTGTGGAGAAAGATCTGATATATTTACTTCTACTTTTTTATCAAAAATAGCATCATTATCAGTTTTCAAATTTTCTTTCCAATGTCTAACCATTTTTTCAAATTGTTCTCCCTTAGGAGAATATTCTCGATTACGTATATATTCAAAGGTTACATCATCAGGAGCAATTAATCCAGCTCTAGCGCCAGCTTCTATTGACATGTTACAAATAGTCATCCTTTTTTCCATTGAAAATTTCTTTATAATATCACCGCGGTATTCAACTACTGCTCCAATACCTCCACCTATACCTATTTTGCGAATGAGTACTAATATAATATCTTTAGCTGATACTGCAAGTAAATTTTTTGGTTCACCAATAAAATTTATTTCCATGGTTTTTGGTTTAGTTAGCCATAGACATTGAGTTGCCAGTACATGCTCTACTTCACTAGTACCAATTCCGAAAGCAAAGGCTCCAAAAGCTCCATGAGTAGAAGTATGACTATCCCCACAAACTATAGTAGTACCTGGAAGAGTTATTCCTAGTTCAGGGCCTATTACATGAACAATACCCTGATTAGGACTTTTCAAATCAAATAAACGTATACCAAATTCTTTACAATTATCTATTAGCGTATTAATCTGTGTAGCAGATATTTGATCAACTATTGGAAGATTTCTGTTTGTAGTTGGAACATTATGATCCATGGTTGCAAAAGTCAAATCAGGTCTTCTGACTTTTCTATTGTTTGTTCTTAACCCATCAAATGCTTGCGGCGAGGTAACTTCATGAATCAAATGCCTATCTATATATAGTAAATAAGAATCTGGATTTATTGACTCATTTATACTTTTAGAATTAGGATATACTATATGATTATTCCAAATTTTTTCAAACAGAGTATTTGACATGATATTATATATTGTATATTAGTAAAATATAATTATATATAACATCCTAAGAATGAAAAAATACTTATGTAGTATTGAACTGACTATCTTTGATTAAAATGCACGTACAAGATAATAGATATTCTGAATACATAGCAAATCAGATTAAAAAAGGAACAACTACTTGTGCTATTTCATGCTCTGACGGTCTGGTATTGGCTGCCGATACCCGTGCAAGTGCGGGTTTTTTTATAGCCGATAGACAAGTAATGAAAATCCAAAAAGTTGATAATCATTTAGGAATGACTATTGCAGGTGGTGTAGCTGATGCTCAAAATCTTGTAGATACAATGCGATATAATGCCAATATATATAGAATATCTAACAAAAGAATCATGCCAGTTCAATCTGCAGCTAGATTATGTTCTAATATTTTGTTTAATCAAAGATATTTTCCATATTATGTTCAAATTATCATGGCAGGATACGAAGGTAAGGGAGCTGGTCAAATTTATAATATTGATTTATTTGGATCGTTAACTGAAGAAAAGTTTATTTCTACAGGTAGTGGATCCCCAGTAGCTTATGGTTATTTAGAAGGTGAATTTAAAGAAAATATGAGTGTAAATGAAGCATATAAAGTAGCTTTGCAGGCAATAGCTGCTGCAATTAGAAGAAATGCTGGTACAGGAGATGGAATAAACGTAGTTATAATAGATAAAAACGGCTATAGAGAACTATCAAAGGAAGTAAAAGCTGCTGAGAGAGTAGTATTTTA
>JAATVJ010000152.1 GCA_014523515.1 Nitrososphaerales archaeon TH1177
AAAAAAATTAGATTAAAATAACTATTACCTATTTTTTATTTGCAATTTTAGAATTTATAAATTCTTTATATATTGAAAGAGCATCATTTTCATCTTTTGCTCCCACTATAGTTGCTGCACCACTCGTCATAAAACTTACAGATAATTGTTGTGATGAATTACTATTATTAGTGGTTACAGTTATCCCCAAAGATCCTCTAGTTTTTACATTATATCCTAACAATTCTGCATTTTGTATTATTTTGTTTAAATTAACTGTAGAAGTTATTTCTATTGGTGTTACTGTATAAGTTCTTTTACCTCTATCTCTACCACATAGTTCTTCAATAATAAGATCTTGTTCTTTTTCTTGTTGTATTTCTTTTATTATTATTTTTTCTTTTCCACATGCGGAGCATTCATCATGTCTAAACATTTTAATGCGCTCAAATGATAGCTCGTTTAGATCAATATATAATAAAGTATTTACCAATGATGGTTTTTGTCCCAATAATATTTTTACTGCTTCAGATACTTGAATACCACCTACCAAATACAAAATAGAAGGATGAACTCCTTCTGTACTACATGTTGGCATATCATCCTCAGACAAAGCAGGAAATATACAACGAAGACATGCAGAATCATATGGAAGGATTGTACATACTGAACCAAGCATACCTAAAGCACCTGCATAAATAAGTGGAATATGTTGTTTAATGCATGCATCATTTAAAGCATATCTTGCATCAATACTATCCAATGCGTCTATTACAACATCAAATCCTTTTACTATATTTTCTGCAGTATAGGGAGTAACTGAAATAGGAAGAGCTTCAATCTCTACATCAGTATTCCTTCTTTTCAAATGTTCTATTGCTGCTTCAACTTTGACTTTTCCAATATCTTGTTCAGTATACAGATGTTGTCTGTGTAAATTAGATATTTCAATTACATCTCTATCTACAATACGAATTTTTCCAACACCCATAGCATTTAATTGGGTTACAACTGGATTTCCAATTCCACCTACTCCAACAACACAAACTTTGGAATTTCTAAGTTTTTCCATTCCAATAAATCCTATTTCTTCTAACATTATTTGTCTAGAATAACGTTGGAGATCTTGACCAGTAAGTTCTGTACGTTCAATTTTTGTCTCATTTGCTCCTCCAGCTACTGCAGGAAGTATATAAATTGAATCTCCTTCTTTAAGTGATGTTACCATTCCTTCTTTGTTAAAGCGCATATTTTTTCCATTTATATAGATATTTATCAAAGCACGAGGTTTGCCATTAAGATCTAATACTCTACGTTTAAAGTCATCACCTAAATTATCAGATGCTTTATTAAAGGCATCTTGTAAATCTTGTGCATCTAATAATATTTTTTTTTCTCCAGAGCCTTTATTTAAAACAGATGGAATTACAAATTCAATTTTTGCCATTTATATCTTCACTTTTATTTTACATATATTATTCATATTAATTTTATTATCTAATTATTGCAGAAACCATTTGAATATCTGGTTTAACAGTAGAAGGTTTTGGAAGTACTTTTACTATAGCTTCAGTAGATTTGAGACCATTACCAGTAACATAACAAACTATATTTGCATCTCGGTCTATCTTACCATTTTCAATTAATTTTTGAAGAACAGCTACAGATACACCTCCAGCGGGTTCTGTAAAAATTCCTTCAGTTTTTGATAATTTAAGTATGCCGTCAATTATTTCTTGATTTGTAACTGATTCAGCAATACCATGATATTGTTTTAATCTTTTTAAAACATAAATTCCATCTCCTGGATCTCCTATAGCAAGACTTTTTGCAATAGTATCAGGTTTTTCTACAGGAAATATCTCATTGCTATTTGATTTAAATGCATCTACTATTGGTGAGCATCCATGAGGTTGTGCAGCAATAATCTTTAAATTAGAAACATCATTAACCAATCCTATTTCTTGTAATTCCTCAAAGCCTTTACAAATTGCATTTAACATTGCACCACTACCAACAGGAATTACTAGATAATCAGGTATTTGCCAATTAAGTTGTTCTGCTACCTCATAAGCAAGGGTTTTAGATCCTTCAACATAATATGGCCTCATGTTAATATTCACAATACCTATTCCTTTTGAGTCTCCAATTACAGATGCTACCCTATTAGCATCATCATAAGTTCCATCTACAGCAACAAATTCTGCACCATAAGATAATGCCTGAGAGATTTTTACATGTTCTAGATCAGCAGGTGCAAATATATAGCAAGGAAGTCTAGCCACAGCAGCATGTGCAGCAGTAGCAGATGCAAGATTTCCCGTTGAAGCACATCCTACAGCTTGTAGATTAATTTCTTTTGCCCTAGAGACAGCCACACCAGCAGGTCTATCTTTGAAAGAAAAGGTTGGATTAACAGAATCATTTTTAATATATAAAGATTTTAATTGCAAGTCTTCACTAAGATTAGTAGATTTTTGTAAAGGAGTAAAACCTGCATTAATGCTAACTATATTGTTTTTATCTCTTACTGGTAATAGTTCAAAGTATCTCCAATAAGTTTTTTCTTTTCTAGATTCAAATAATTCTTTTTTTATATTATTAGGATAGATATAGGTAACATCAAGAGGTCCAAAACATTCTTCGCAAATGTATCTAAATTGAGGTTTATATTCTTTTTTGCATTCTCTGCATATTAAAGACTGTATTATTCCCATTTATAATAATGCAGTTAAAATGCATTGTAAATAAGGTTCTCTAAACATAAATTTAGTATTACTATAATTTTATAATATAAAAAAAATATAATATTAAAACTAAATAATATAATATTAATCTTTTATGTATTAGTTATATAAAAATATTATTAAATATAACCATTATTTTTAGAAATTTTTATCTTTAAAATGTTATGAAAACAAGATATATTTCCAGTATGGCAAGCAGGTTTACTAGAATTCACAATATATATCAATGCATCAGCATCACAATCAACTAAGATTTCCTCTACAGGTTGAATATTACCTGATTCTTCACCTTTCATCCATAATTTTTTATGACTAGTACTCCAAAACCATGCATTACCAGTTTTAATAGTATTCTCAAGAGCGTCTTTATTAACATATGCAAGCATGAGAATATCCTTAGTCATTTTATCTTGAACTATTACTGGTAATAATCCACCACGTTTTGTAAAATCAAGATCCTCCAACAATTTAATTTGCATGATGATATCTTTTTATTTTTATATTAAATATAAAAAAGTAACCATACAATAATAATTAATATAATTTATAATTTTTTCCTCTAATATTTTAAAAAAGAAGAAATTAAATTTATTTAATGATTTGCTTCAATAATAATTAATCAGAAATGTTAATGAGTACAAATACAAATGAAAATAATATTTTGCACATTGGTTTTGATGATACTGATTCAAAATTTGGAAGATGTACTACTCATTTAGCTTTCAAACTTGTTTCTTATCTTAACAAAAAAGATGTGAAATTTTTAGATTATCCTCTCTTAATAAGATTAAATCCAAATATTCCCTGGAAAACTCGTGGAAATGGTGCTGTTTGTTTACGAATTATAATGACTAAAGACAACAATAGTGAAAATATTTTTGATTTTATTAAAAATGAGATAGAAAAGAATTCTGCAATTGGTAAAGGTGCTAACCCAGGATTGGTTTGTTTGCAAAGCAAAGAGATTCCTAATGAAATTAAGGAATTCAATAGACTTGCAATGTTTGACATACTGAGTAAACAAAAGGCAACAAAAATAGCCCAGAAATATAATTTAAAATATGTTGGTTTTGGAAATGGTCAAGGATTAGTTGGGGCTATGGCTGCCATTGGATGTTTATTAACTTCAGATCATACATTTGAGATATTAGCATATAGAAAAATTAAAAGTTGTGGAACTAGTAGAATAATTGATCCGATAAATGTTATGCGTCTCCATGATGCAACATTCCCATCTACATTCAACAGCTATGATCACATAAATAAACGAATTCTCATACTACCACATGGATCAGATCCTGTATTTTGTGGAATTAGAGGAGAAGATCCTCAAGTATTATATAATAGTTTAAAAATTTTGAATATAAAAGAAGAATTAGAAGGATATATGATTTATCGTTCCAATCAAGGAACCGGAATGCATTTACAAAATGAATTGAAATTTTCTATGATAAAATCTTTTACTGCAGGATATTCTAGATGTATAATAGTAACAAACCCACAAGTTATCCAAGGAGGACATGTATTATTTATAGTTGAAGACGATTCAAAAAATACTTGTTGGGCAGCAGTATATGAACCAACAGGGTTAACTAAAATTGCCTCACAATTGCATAGAGGAGATCAAATAGAAATTGGATTTGGTGTTAGAAAAGCTACATCAAAACATCCAAAGGTATTAAATATCGAATATATTTTTATCCATCAATTAGTACAAATTTATAATACCGTTAATCCAATTTGTAAAGATTGCAGAAAGAGAATGAAATCAGAAGGAAAAAATAAAGGGTATCAATGTAAAAAATGCAAAAGAATCGATAAAACCAATAAAAAAATATCATTATTAAAAACAAGATTAATTAAAGAAGGATTATACATTCCTACATTGAAAGCACATAGACATTTAACTAAACCTTTACATAGATATGGAAAGGAAAAGACAAAATTCTTCGAATCTGGAAATGTTAAATTGTATCCAAAATGGTTTGAAAAATTTAGATAATCTAAACAAATAGCGGGGGGTTGATTTGAACTTACGGCTACCATGTAAAAATATTACTTGGTAGAAACCGCTCTGTGGGTTATGAGCCCGCCGGGATAACTTTGCCTATTATATATCTGGCTTCCCCACCCCGCTGATTCCTTTTTTAATTTTACAACTATATATCTCTGTCTGTTATAATTTAAAAGATTTATATAAAATTTATTTATATTCCATTTAATAACATAGAATTTTTATAAAAAAGGTAATAAATCTTATTACTATTTTTATGTTTTGTTCTACTTTATAGTATCTAAATTCAAGTTCCAAATAGTAATTATATTAAAGAGAAATTTTTTTATATTATTATGATATGCGGAAGGTGGGATTTGAACCCACGAACCCCTAAGAGATGAGGTATCTTAGTCAAATGCTAAACTTCTGAGCATCATGTCAGACTTAATCTGATCTCACGCCTTTGACCATGCTTGGCAACTCCCGCTTTCTATTATAAGAATTTCAAAGTGAAGTAATAAATTTTTTATTAAAAATATAATATACTTATCACCCAAAAGAATTAAAGAAAAATTATGAAATATACTCAAACATTAAAAGCTCTACTTAACATTATTAACTCAGGGCCACTAGTCATATTTCCAACTACAACTGATTTAGAATTAGCAATAATACCCGATGATAAATAAGGAATTCCACCATTAATTGTTACTGGTTCTACATTAACATGTAATATATCAGAAATTGTCTTAATTTCTTCATCTGATATATTAGGATAAGCTGCAGCTCCTTTATTTGTTGCAACTATCATTACTCCTGTTTGAATAAATCCGGAAATACTCATAGAGATAACAGATACTCCCAAAATATCTTGTATTTGGGATTTTACATCATTACATAATGGAGAAACTATCGCTCCATGATCATTTGTAGCTATTAAATTACCTATTGCAGTATACTTAGTTTTTAAGCGTTCAACATTTAATTGACTTTGCTCTTTTAATACAGCGATCTCTTCGTCTGAAGTAATATAAGAAACTAGTATCCCTTTATTATTCATAACCATCATTGGTCCTAATAATCGTGTATCAGCAATTGAAACATAAATATGATCTGTAACTTCTAAATATTTTGATAAGATAGTAGTTTTTGTTGAAGCAAATCCTAATGGAAGTATTATAAAATTATCATTACATTTTACAAAAATTCCAATATTTGGACTTTTATAATATGCGTATTTGTAAATTCCCACGATCTAACAATTATTATAAAATAATTAATATGAACCTATTGGAATACTTTTAAAAAATAACTATTCATGAAATTCATTTATCTATAACCTGTCCAAGACCAAGTTTGATTGTTATTGGATCCGATAATGGCTGTGTTTTTTCTAAATTAGTTAATTGTATAACTGCTGTAACTGCTTCTATAGATTTATCTACAATATTAGTAGCAAGTTTAACAGATTCTGAACCATTATAATTAAAACCAGTTGGGAAGGAAGTTGTTTTTAGTAATGTTCCATTTGTAGAATACACTTTCATTACAGCATTCATAGATTGATTATTATTATTATTTGATACAGTAGCATCATTTGTAGTAAGAGATTTTAATAGCACTTTTACTTGATTATCTTGATTTAAAGGAGATATAAAATGAGCATAATCTATTTCGACAGGAAACTTTTGTATAATACCATAAGAGTCTTTAATTAAATTATTTTTATCTTCTAAGAAAATAAAGTAGGAGAAAAAATAAGTTAATGACATCGATACCAATACAAAAAATAGAATAGATTTTTTATTAAATTGATTTACAAAATTGAAATTGGTCATAGATTGTTATTTGGATTAATCTCTTTAAGAATAATGTTTATGTTAATTTTATTTGACAAAATACTATTATGAATTATAATGTTAAAAGATAAAATTCATAAAAATTAAGTTGTTTGTGTTATTGTAAATTTTCCACCAATGATTTGAATAATATATTTATTATTTTTAAAAAATAATTCAATTTTATCTTCTGTTTCTTTAATATCTACTAATTCCTGACCTTTCATATCTGTAAATTCTACCATGAGGTTTAAGACAAAGTACTATTATTTAGATTATTTGGATTCATTAATAAATAATATATTGATTAAAAATAAATACTAAACAATTGCTGGCAATTGAAGCGTATAATTTATCAAAAATTTATAAAGGAACTAGCGTGCCAGCTTTAGATAATATATCATTAAAGATTGATCAAGGACAAATTTTTACATTATTAGGAAGAAATGGTGCAGGTAAAACTACGTTTGTAAGAATGTGTGCAACTCAATTACTACCAACCTCAGGAACGTTAAAAGTGTTAGATTATGATGTAATAAGTCAAGCAGAAAATATAAGGAAATTGATATCTGTTGTTCCTCAAGAAGGAAGACCATTACGAGCACTTACTCCTTGGGATCATGTTTATAATTGGCTTAAGATTAGAGGAGAAAATAAACATATTGCAAAAATAAAAACTGAAACAATATTACAAAGATTTGAATTGCTCAAAGTAAAAGATAAACCTGCAATGAATTTGTCTGGTGGAATGAAACAAAAGATTTTGGTAGCAATGGCTACAGCTGTTGATGCAGATTTATTATTTCTCGATGAACCTACTATAGGTCTTGATCCTGTTTCAAGGCGTCAAGTTTGGACTTTAATACAAGATTTAAAAAAAGAAGGTAAAACTGTATTACTTACAACTCATTATATGGATGAAGCAGAATTATTATCTGATAAAATGGTTATAATAGATAATGGTAAAATTGTAAAAGAGGGAAATATTAATGATTTACGAAAAATTATTCCCCAAAATATTCGTATGGATATATCTAAAAAAATTCCAGATATTGAGAAATTGAAAAGATATGGAAATGTTGTAGAAATAGGTACAGATATTATTAGATTATTCACCTTTAAATCGCATATAGAAGAATTATCCGATCTAGCTATAAAAAATAATGTATCCTTTAATATTTCACCTATAACACTGGATGATATATTTGTATATTTAGTAGGAAATACTATAAAGAATTAATTAAAGATAGATAAGTATAAAATTATTTTTATATATATATTCTCTCTAAAAAAATACTAAAAAAATAAATGAATAGATAAAAAGAAAATCTATGTGAATTGAATCTTAATCTTATTTAATTCGTCGAATGCTTCAGTAAGCTGTTCTTCAGTTTCATTTCCATAAATTACTAACAAACGATCGTTATCATTAATAATATAATCTGAAATAGACTCAGCTGAATTTCCATTGACAAATGTTCTTAGTTGATTATCATTATTATTACAATATTGTGTCCCATTAGTAAAGACTAGACAGTTATTTTCCTCATCTAGATCCATTTTAACGCTTTCTAGAAAGTCAGCAAAAGTAACATTTGTTGCATGTCTATGTAAAGTAGTACCATCCCCGTTTTCAACATGAATATAATCAGATACTACTTGATATTGTGGTTGACTAAAATCGATATTCTCACCATTTACTTTAACTAAAAATGCAGCATGCGTATGTGCAGAACCTAAAGCTCCAAAACCAGAAGGCGGAAGATTTGGAGAATAAAAATATATTGAAATCACAGCAATAATAGCAATTACAGCTATAATAGGAAGAATAACTGTTTTTATACTTTTACTCCTTCTTTTTCTTGTTACATCGAAATAGCTCTTTTTCTTTTTATCATCATCATCATCATTTTTATTGTTCTTTTTATTTTTCTTAGACATGATAAATGATTGGTTTGAATACTATCGTACAATATAGCGCTTTCGGAATTCTTGAATAGTCATTATATTTAACAATACAATTTTAATTTATAAAATATATTTAATTTTTTCCAAATGATAATTTAATATATAGATACTATATCTTGCCAAAATGAAAAGGTATTAAGAAAAAGAATTAAATATTCTGATAGTATATTCAATAAAGAAAAATTATCTTAGAGTTCTACTATGATGAAAAATTTATCAACTTTTATTATTATTATTTAATGTCTATGTTAAATATTTGTATCTCTAACAGGACATATATTTTCTTTTAAAGTGAACTGATAATACATATATATATGCTAATTATATATTTTCGTGATATTCTCTCTCTCTATGATATAATATATTATATTATTAACCAATTATATAATACAACTATATTAAGCTGGATAGCATTATAGAGCTAAATTTTTTACACAATTTATAACAATTATCTACTATTACAATCTTATCATACAACTAAATATTTACAAGATTGGAATTAAAATTAAAAACGATTAGATAAATTAAATTTTAACAGTAAAAAACAAAAAGAAGGAAACAAACTTATAGGTAGATGTTTTTTTTTACAAGTCCTATAGGTCTTGGTCACGCAACAAGAGATGTAGCAATAATTCAGAATTTAACTTTTAAAAAAAATATTAAAATAAATTTTGTTACTGGCTCTGCTGCTTATACATTTTTAACAAGTTTTGGACTGAAAGCCTTTAATCTATATGATCCACCTAAATTTAAAGTGGAATCGGGGAAAGTAGATCATTCATTTGTATGGTTAGTAAAGTATTTGTCATATTATAAAAAATGTAAAGAAATTGCAAAAAAAATTATAGATGAGAATTTTGAAGAAATTATTATCAGTGATGAAGATTTCGCATCAATTTCAATAGCAGAAGAAAAAAAGATAAGAAGAATTCTAATTACGGATATAGTTAACACAAGTTTCACCAAAGGTATAACATCAATAATAGAAAAGAAATTGAACAAGAAATTATGCAGACTCATAAAGCAATGTAATTGTGTAATAATACCAGATTATGGATATGATACAGAAAATTTTAGATATGTTGGACCAATTGTAAGAGAAATTCTTGAAAGTAGAGAAACATTACGTAAAAGATTTAATTTTACTAAAAAAACAATTGTTGTAAGTGTTGGTGGAACTGAAGCTGGAAAATATCTAATAGAAAAAGTTATTGAATCTTTTAGAAGATTAAAGACAAAATTAGATATAGACCTTATTATTGTAGCTGGACCTACTCTACAAATAAATCCATCTGCAGACTTTCAATTATTAGGATATGTGCCTAATTTACATGAATATATTTATGCTTCCGATCTAGTAATATCATTAGCGGGAAGATCTACAATGGATGAATCGATAGTATATAACATCCCAGGAATATTTATACCGCTTAAAAATCATTTTGAACAAGAAGAAGGCGCCAAAAGATTAGGCTTTGAATATAAAGATATTTTTAGATTAGATGAATTGATTGAAGAAAAACTTGGTTCAAAATATGATATAGGAAAAAATAATGTAAAAAATGGGGCAAAAACAGCAGCTAAGATCATATCAGACTTTATTTAAATCTCATATACATTAATAATATAACAGAAATTACATTACATTAAGGATAGGTATAATAGAAGATGACTAAAGTAATTGTTGCAAAATTTGGAGGAAGTACTATTGGCCAGAATGGTGATCAAATACCTACTGTCATTAAAAGAATAAAGGCCATGAGAACTGAAGGAAAGAAAATTGTAGCTGTTTTTTCTGCACCTGTAATGGAACATGAAGGAAAAGTAAAATCTATGACAGATATTGCAATAAATATTGGTAGAAAATATGCATCTGGTCAAAAGGTAGATTCAAGCATTTTTTATGAAATATATTCAAATATAGCCAAAAAATATATCTCTCAAAAATATATAGAAGAATTTGAATATCATCTTCAGAAATTTTATAATTATGTTAATATTTCTTTAAATAATGTAGCTGAAAATAAAAGGTTCATTGATGTTACTAGATCAAGGATACTGGCATATGGCGGAGAAATTACCATGTCATATCTTATGGATTATATACTAAGAAGTAATGGATTAAAATCGGATCATGTGGATATTGATAAATGGCCGATTATTACTGATGACAATTTTGAAGCAGCTAATTTTATGCTAGATGAGTCAAAAGAACATAAAAAACACTTTCTTCAATTACTAGAAAAAAATGAAGTAATATCTGTTGGAGGATTTATTGGAAAAACAATTGATGGCCTTGAAACAACATATGAAAGAGGAGGATCTGATAGAACTGCAGCAGATATTGCAATAATACTATATGATGAATTTAAGACACAAATAGATTTCGAGAAAGATAACGTTGTACTAAGTGCAGATCCAAAAATAGTAAAAGAAGGATTAGAATCTATACGATATTTATCATATAATGAGGCAAGATTGGCTGGAATGTTTGGTATGAAGATTTTGGATCCTATTGCAATTAAGGAAATTGATGACAATAATATGGATATCCCTATAGTAATTACTTCAATACTGAATCCTTCTGATATTACTATAATTGAGAAATCCTTGATTAATAGAAAAAAAGCCTTGCTAGATAGTAGTGTAGAAAATGATAATTCATTAATTAAAATTGTAACAGGAAAAAGAAATTGTGCAATTGTTAGAATGGAAAGTATCGCTGCTTCCTATTTAATTGCATCACTTGAAAAGGATAAACAATACTATAATTTCTTAAAATTATCTCCATATAAAGTTGATAATACAGAGATTACAAGGTTGTTATTTCTTGATGCAGACTATGTCAAACGTCATGAGCGTCTTTTTAAGGCTTTTTATCCAAAAGTTGAATTTGCTTATGGAAAAGGTGTAGTTACGCTAATTGGAGATATGATGTGGAAAATGCCAAATATTGTTTCTACTGCAAGTAGAACGGTCGGTGATTATGATATAAATATATTGAATTTGGATGCACAAGAAGAGACGTCTAGAATTCTTATAATAGTAGACGACATAGATAACAATGTTGCAAATGCTATAAGAGCAATACATTTACAAAGAAATAAAACCGATTTAAAAATCACTGATAACAAAAATAACAATTAACTCGATCTTATTAATAAAGATGAAGAAGTAAATGGAAGAGAAAAACATTATTTGGATTGATGGTCTTTTTTATGAAAGTCAAAATGCTAAAATACATATTTTAACACATTCTTTACATTATGGTATTGCTGTATTTGAAGGAATAAAATGTTATAAAACCCAAAAAGGATTAGCAATATTTAGATTAGAAGATCATTTACAGAGGTTATTTAATAGTGCAAAAATATATTTTATGAATATCAAATATTCAAAGAAAGAATTAGAAGATGCAATAATTAATACAATTAAAAAAAATGGATTAGTAGATGAATGTTATATTAGACCTTTAGTTTATTTTGGTCATGGAAAAATGGGAGTTTATCCATTAAATAATAAAGTTTCAGTCTCAATAGCTGTTTGGAAATGGGATGAATATCTAAAAAAAGAAAATTACGATGATGAACAAGGAATAAGATTAATGGTATCAGGTTGGATGAGAATAGATGGGCGAACTATGCCAGTTCATGCAAAAGCTACAGCTAATTATGCTAATTCAGCATTATCTAGAATTGAAGCAATTAAAGCGGGATTTGATGAAGCTATAATGCTAAATACTGCAGGAAAAGTAGTAGAAGCAAGTGCAGAGAATATATTTATTGTAAAAAATAAGAAATTAATAACTCCTCCAATTTCATCTGGGGCTCTTGAAGGAATAACACGTGACACAATATTAGAATTGGCAAAAGAAAATGACATTCTTACAGAAATTCGTGACATATCCAAAGATGAATTGTATTTGGCAGATGAAATTTTTTTAACTGGTACAGCTGCAGAAATAAAATCAGTCGGTGAAATTGATAATAGAAGTATAGGAAATGGAAAAACTGGAACAATGACAAAAAGAATCAAGGTATTATTTGAAAAAGCTACAAGAGGGAATCACAAATATAGTGAAAAATGGTTAATATACATATAATTAAAAAAATAATTAACTATTATTAATTTTTAATATTTTATTTGTTTGAAAGAAGGTGTGCCACGAACGACTGATTTGAATCTAAAGAAGAATGATTATTTAGATTGGAATAATATTGAAAATCTTGTAAAAAAAACTGCATTAAAAATAAAAGAAAATAACAAGAAATATGATTTAATTATTGGTGTTAAAAATGGTGGTATAATTCCTGCAAAATTAATTTCAAGGGAATTAAATATCAAAAATATTGATTTTATTTCTGTTAAAATGAATCAAATATTCACTTCTAGTAATTTTCCTAGAAATAAAAAATATTTATTGATAGATGATATTTATGATACTGGAAAAACTTTTTTCACTGTAAATAAATTTTTTAACAGCTTTGACTTTGATTATGCATGTCTTGTAAGCAGATATAGAATTACAGATAATAATAGTAAAATAATAATAATTGGAGAAATTTTAAATCATAATAAATGGATTGTATTTCCATGGGAAAATGGATAAATACAATACAATATATTTTTTTAAAATTGTATATTATATTTTATGTAGTTGACTATAGATCTATGCAAAATATTATGTCAATGGATTAATTAAAGTAGTATGTACATGAACTATGAGAAATAACCAAAAAATATGGGTATGGTTTATAGCTGGCATATTCTTTACAGCAAATATTCCATCAATAGTAGAACAAACTTTTGCACAATCTACTATTAATGGTGCAGGAGCAACTTTTCCATTTCCTTTAATAGATACATGGAGAGTTGAATATCAAAATATCAAGCCTGATGTAAATATTAATTATCAATCTATCGGTAGTGGTGGAGGAGTAAAGCAATTTATTGAGAAAACAGTAGATTTTGGAGCTACTGATGCGCCATTAAATGAAGAAGAGGAGAAAAAAGCTACAGGTGCAGTACATATTCCAGAAACTATTGGTTCTGTGGTAGTTGCATATAATTTACCACAAATAGGAGATGCTGAATCAAAGCTAACTGGTCCCATTATTGCCGATATATTTATGGGAAAAATAACTAAATGGGATGATCCTAAAATAAAAGAAATTAATCCAGAATTACAATTACCTTCAGAGAACATTATAACCGTACATAGGTCGGATGGATCTGGAACTACATTTGTTTTTACAGATTATTTAGCAAATGTTAGCTCTCAATGGGAAACAGATATTGGCAAGGGGAAATCTATTCAATGGCCTACTGGTATAGGTGCTCCGGGAAATGAAGGAGTTAGTGGATCAATAAAGAGTACTCCTAATTCAATTGGATATATTGAATTAGCATATGCTCTAACTACAGATACAAAATATGCGAATATTCAAAATAAAGAAAGTAACTTTATAAAGCCATCTCTTGATTCAACCGCCGCTGCGGTATCTTCTTTTGCACCTGCTCTTCCAAAGGGTGATACGTCATGGAAAGATATTTCAGTAGTAAATGCTCCGGGTAAGGATTCTTATCCGATAGCTAGTTTTTCATATCTACTACTTTACAAGGATTTAAGTACAAATCCTTCTATAGATGAAACAAAATCTAAAGATACGGTAGACTTTATATCATGGGCAATTACAGATGGACAAACTTTTGCACCAGACTTGGGGTATGTTCCTTTACCTGATGAGGTAGTTAAATTAAACCAAGAGACGTTAAAATCGTTGACATTTAAAGGAAATCATATACTAAGATAATCATTTTTTTAATCTTATTCTATTAGAATAGAATTTTCAAGAAAATTTTTTATTTATTTATTTTGTAATATTTATTGATAATTAGGTTGAACAATAGGTTAAAAATGGCATTAAATGTCTGCATATATTCCTTGTAAAAGATAATATTAATTAGATTATTTTATTTACATGTTTAACTTTTATGAGCTAATAATATAAGCAAGCTAAAAAAAAGAAATTCTTTCATATCAAAATAGAAAATTATTATGGGTATATATCTGTCAAATTTGTAGTATTATTGATTTCTAAAAAGAAATAGTATATACATATAAATCATTATATTCTTTTAATTTATATCTTTGTAGTAGTCCAATAATTTATTATATATTGACAAGGTTAATCGACTCAGGATTAGAACGTTTAACAGAAATAATAATGGATATGGCAGAACTTTCTGAAATGTGTGTTCTTAATGCTATTGAATTGTACGAAAAAGGTATTGCTAAAAAAACACAAATATTTGAGTGGTCAGAGAAACTTAAAGTATCTCAATCAAAAGTAACTGATCTAGCAACAGAATTAATTATCCGATATCAACCTGTTGCAACGGATCTAAGATATATTAGGTCATGTATGGAAATTGCTTATGGCTTTTCTAGATTTGGA
>JAATVJ010000153.1 GCA_014523515.1 Nitrososphaerales archaeon TH1177
CAAAAGAAACAACCTTGGAAAAATAAGGATACATCATCAACTACTCTGTACATTTCAATTAATGCAGTAAGAACACTTGCAATACTTCTAGCACCATTTATACCAAATTCGGCTGAGAAAATTTGGTTACAATTAACTAATAATAAAAGCAATCTATGGGAACAATCATGGAATGGTTCATCTATATTAAGAATTGAACCTGGTCATAGAATAGGTAAAATTTCTCCAATATTTAAGAAAATTGAGAAAATAGAGATAGAAAAAGAGAAAATCAAATTAGGAAAAAATGGTTAATGTTATTTATCAAATAAAATGAGTAGATATAAAAGAGGACTTATTATAGGAAGGTTCCAACCATTTCATAATGGGCATTTAAAACTTATTCAGCAAGTTTTAGAGGAATGTGAAGAATTGATAATAGTTATAGGAAGTGCTCAATTTAATTATTTATATAAAGATCCTTTTACAGCTGGAGAAAGAATAGAAATGATTCATGCTACAATATCATTTCAAAGGATAGATCATAGTAAAATTTTTTTAATACCTTTAGTAAATTTTGAAAATAATGCATGCTGGTTAGAGTATTTGAAGTCAATGGTTCCAAAATTTGAAATTATCTATTCAGGAAACGAATACGTTCGCTATCTTAGTAAAAAAGACATTATTGTTAAAGAACCAATATTAATAAATAGAATAAAATTTAGTGGTGAAAATATTCGAAAATTAATTGTAAATAGTGAGAAATGGGATGATTTAGTTCCTGTCCCTGTTAAAGAATTAATGATGTATATAGATGGAATAGAGCGGATAAAAATATTATCAAAGTCAGATACTATTCCTCAGAAATGGTAAAAAATCAATGCAAAAGAAAAGAGAGTGTCCAATTTGTCTAAAGTGTGGTTCTAAAAAGTTTAAAATTATTGATAAAAGTTATGATAAAAAGTTTATTAAGGTTCAATGTCTGAAATGTTTAACAATATCATTGATATAGTAATATAATGTAAAGTAGATTTGTATTAGAGCATTCGCATCTAAACCTATATGGTAAAGTGAACAGACCCTCCTATTAATATAAGTTTTAAAAAAATCAAATTTTGTTACTAATTTAAAATTTCAATTAGTGATGTTGAATAATACATTTTTTACACATTACAATAAAATCGTAAATATTTTCACTTGAACTATCTATAAATGCTAATAATTTACCGCAATTGTTACAATGTATTTCAGTCCAACCAATGTACTTTCCAGAGATTACTGCATTATAAAATTCTGGATTATTACAATCACAAATTTTTTTATTATCTTTATCATGCAACAATATTGTACAATGAGGGATATGCATTGACATCTGATGCTGACAATTTTTACAGATGATATCAACATTAGCTTCATCTTCATTCATTCTTTTAGAATCAGATACCTCAAATTAACTTTATGAAAATATAATATAAAGATATTTTTTATAGTAAATATAGTATTTCGAGTATACAATTATATCTTTATTTCCTTGCTTATTGATAGGAATAAATAGACATCGCGATTTATTAGAGAAGAACATGATTTCTTATAATATGGTGAATTTTTTTATTGTGGTTTTTAGTGTATCATAAATAAAGCTTGCAACAGTTATTATTTATAAAACCTCTTTTTTTAATAATCATGTATGGTTAAGAAATGGAGCGATCAAGATATCAATATTGATTCCTTAAAAAATCAGACAATTGCAGTAATAGGATATGGGATTCAGGGAAAAGCTCAGGCTAATAATCTGAAAGATTCCGGTCTTGATGTGATTGTAGGATTACGAAAAGATGGAAATTCATGGAAAATTGCTGAAGATGATGGACAAAAAGTTATGGAAGTAGGAGAAGCTGCTAAAAACTCTGACATAATTCATATACTAATTCCAGATATGGAACAAGCAGATACTTATAAAAGTGAAATCAGTAAAAATGTAACTGAAAATAAAGCCCTTTGTTTTTCTCACGGTGCTTCAATTCATTGGAAATGGATAGAACCACCTACTAATGTAGATGTTATTATGGTTGCCCCTAAAGGTCCTGGTCAAAGAGTAAGAGAACTGTTTCTAGAAGGATTTGGTACACCTTCATTGGTTGCAGTATATCAAGATTATACTGGAACTGCGTTAAATCGTGTTCTTACTTTAGCAAAAGGAATTGGTAGTACTAGACCCGGAGTAATAGAAACTACTTTCAAGGAAGAGGTAGAAACTGATTGGTTTGGAGAACAAGTTGATCTTTGCGGAGGTACTCATTCTTTGGTCATGAAAGCATTTGAAACTTTAGTTGAAGCGGGATATCAACCAGAAGTAGCATATTTTGAATGTTTACATGAATTAAAATTAATAGTAGATCTTATCCAAAAGTATGGACTTACTGGAATGTACAATCGTGTCAGCGAAACAGCACGATTTGGTGGATTGACAAGGGGTCCACGTGTGATAGATGAATCTTCTAAATCTAAGATGAAAGATGTCTTATCTGAAATACAGTCAGGACAATTTGCAAAAGAATGGCTAACTAGGTACAAAAATGAAGGTAAGAACGCTTTCAAATTATATATGCGAGAGATAGAAAATCATCAGATCGAAAAAGTCGGCAAAGTTATGAGAAACATGATGTGGCCAGAACAAAGCAATTAATTCTTAATATATTTTAAATTAATTGTTAAAATAAAAATCTTTTTCTATTGGCTAGTATGGAACTAATGATTTATATTAATTTATAAATAAATAATATCAATTATTAATTAATAAGGAGATAAAATAATGGTTGAAATTAGTGGAATTATTGGAATTGCTTTTACAATTATAATTATAGGCATTATTGCCTATCAGATTTACAAACGTCGATATGGTATAGGCCAAAAGAGCCCATTTAGCGGTTTTGGAAGACAATATCCTCGAGGAGGTGTAACTCCTGAAGGTGAACCGTTAGAATCATATTCTACTGCAGGATACAATAAATCATTGTTTAGAGTCATAATTCCTGCTGTTATAGGATTAATTATTGTAATAGTTTTAGTAACTGCAAGTGTCAAGACAGTTGATGCTGGATATAGAGGAGTTTTATTGCAGTTTGGTGCAGTTGAACCAACTACTAGTCTTTCTGAAGGTCTTCATTTTGTAGTTCCATTTCGTGATCAGGTAATACCAATTGAAGTCAGAACTCAAAAGGTCGTTGTGAGTTCTACTTCTGCTTCCAAAGATCTTCAGGAAGTTAGTACAGAAGTTGCTCTCAATTATCATATACGACCAGAGGCAGCGCAGTTACTTTATAGACA
>JAATVJ010000154.1 GCA_014523515.1 Nitrososphaerales archaeon TH1177
TGAACATCTAAATGAAACATTATTTATTGAAAATGAATCAATAGGTAGAATAAAATCAAGAATAGAACAGACACCGATTCTAGAAGTAAAACAAAGACTACTTCAACATTTAGAAGAGACACATAAGCAAAAAAACAGACTAGAGCAAATAATTGTAAAATTATCATCAGAAAAACCTAATAAACATAAAGCAAATTTGTCACCATTAACACCTGACTCTTCAAGTATAATAAGAACGAATCTTCAAAATTCAATAAAATCATTACCAAGTAATGAAGAAGATTTCAATCAAAGATTTAAATCTCTTCCAGAAGAAACTGAACTAACAAGAATTAAGCAAGATTATATAATAGAATACGATGAGGTAGTTGCCTATCATAAATTGATACATATTGCAGAAATGACAGATTTACCACATCCTAATGATATTATACCTCTACTAAAAGAAAGTATGCAGGAAGAAGAATCAATAGCAAACTGGTATCAAGTACATGTGTCATTGATACTTGAAAACCTATGGCCAAAGCTGATAAATTCTCCAATAAAGCGAGCTCAAGACTTTCTTCTCAATTATGCTGGTTCTAAAATGCCACTTATTATAATGTATGCTGATCTGGTTGGATCGACTAATTTGAGTATGACTTTATCCGTAGAAATTCTTATTGCATTAATAAGAGCTTTTACTCATGAACTATCAAATGTTGTAGAAAGATATAATGGTTATGTTCTAAAATATGTAGGGGATGCAGTAATTTCTTTTTTTCCTTATGTCATCGACAACAAATATCAGGTATGCAAGAATTCAATTGAATGTGCAAAGTCAATTATAGATGTAATCAATACAGAGATTAATGTAATTTTACATGAAAAATATAGTTATCCAGAACTATTTGTAAAAATAGGTATAGATGAAGGAGAAAATGTTGTAATTCAATATGGATATGAAAGAAACTCACTAATTGATATATTAGGATACAGTATGAATGTTGCAGCAAAGATAACTTCTCTAACCACTGCAAATAGTATATCCATCGGGGAAAATGTGTATCATTTATTAGATCATAGGCAACAATCAGAATTTCAAGAGTTGAAAATATCTATCAACAATTGGAAATATATTAATCGTGATACGAAAGAACATTATAGAATTTACAAGATAAAGTAAATTTTTATCTGATTTAATGTCTGTTCTGTTCCAAGCATTTCCCTTTTATACTTATAGCACTCTTTTATTACAGCCATTGCCGTATAGTAGAAATTGGAATTTGAATTTTCTAATGTGTCTATCGCTTATAATTATTTATATCTATTGGTCATTTATAATATATCATGTAAAATTTTATAAATTTATCACAAGTCGATTTAAAAAGAATTTTATTATTTTTTAGGATATCTACATCATGATATGTAAAATAGTATCTATAACACATATCAAATAATAAATTTATAGGTAAAGTTTTTTTCTTCGAATTGAGTTTTTTCTAATTCTATATCTTTTGCTATGTTTTCTTTAATGTTATTATGATCACAATTGAATGCCTTACGTATGGCCTTTGACTCAAGTAAACAATACTCTATTGAATAGACTCTTTCTGGAAAGAGAAAAAAAATTATTATATTATGTCACCAAATCGTGTTATAATTAGAATCAACAAGATAAATAATAATAGCAATATAGAATCTTTTTCAAAAACAAAATATATAAAAACAATAATGAAAAATTATTTATTAACTTTATTTGTTATTATACTATGATAATATATATGCTACTAGTGTTCTGTTCTTCTTCAATCTTTCATTCTTCTCTTTGTGGATGTTATATATTGTAGCCTCTATATGACATCCATCTCTATTATAATTGTCATTAATAAAAAACTCTAGAATAACCAATCTTTTATTTCAGGTCTAGTATAAGATTTTTACCAATCAGTTAGCCAGTGAAGAGTTGGTATGTCGTATCTCCTTTTTTATGGATGTTAGAGGTTTGTCATTAATCCTTTAACATCCAATTCATCTTTAGCCATTTCTGGCATTAGTATTATTAGTTATATAGAGAATTATTATAAATTATATCAAAATTCATTCATCATGAGAGATTACTCTGGAACTACAAAATCGTGTCAAAATCAGTTGACACTCCTCCGAGCCCATATTATATCGGGGTTCATATACATGTATTTTGCAATAGTAAAAGAGAAATGAGAGACATAATGCCATAAAAACTTGAAACTATTCTGAAACATAATTCTATTGCAATTATAAATAATAGTATACCACCTGCAATCATAAAGCTAAATATAGTTATTCCAAATAGTTGTAAAATCTGTGATCCTGCTACACCAAATATAACTAATAATATTCCTGCCGTAAGTATAGCAGTTAGATACAGTTTTATGCTCTTCTTTTTCTAACTTTTTTGGTAATGCTATGAATAATGGTATATTTCCAATTGGATCAATTACTACGAATAGTGCAATAACAGCAGTAATTATATCATTTTGGAAAGTTTTAGGTATTCTTAATAGATCTTGGAAGATTTGGAAAAAATATATCGTAAAATCGTTATTCAATTTTAACTATAGAATTACTAATTTCTTTAATAATGTAACACATATGGAAATTTAGTTACGCTTTTTATTTTTTTAGAAGATTGAATAAGCGGTATTTAATTTACTTTTCTCTCTTTTATATAAAAATTACAACTTTGAGTACAATATTTATATATTTGTTTGCCTATTATTATAATAACTATAAACAAAAATATGCAATCCGTAATTCAATGTGAAATATGTGATCCTAGTGAATCCAAAATGATCACTGATGTTGAATCTGGAGAGATTATTTGTAATAGATGCGGTATAGTTGTAGTTCAGGATTTAGAAGATACAA
>JAATVJ010000155.1 GCA_014523515.1 Nitrososphaerales archaeon TH1177
AAATTTAGTTTTGGATTTATTTCTAATAGTTTGGTACTAAGAAATAATCCATTCATATCTGGCATTTTATCTTCGATAATTACTAAGGAATATTTATTTGGGTTTTCTCTAATGTGTTGATATGCCAAAATGGAATCAGTAAAACTAGAAACATCATAGCCACTCATCTTTAAAGCCTCGCTAAATATATTTAATAAATCTAAATCGTCATCGATTATAGCTATGGATTTAGTAAATATCATAGAGTATAGACTAAACGTAAAAAATCTATTTAAATATAATTTGTTTATTTTCTCTTTTTTTGAGAATTTTGCTTGTAAAATACTTACTAAAAGCAGCCAAGAACAACAAAAACATAGCAACCTCTACAAAAGAGAAAGAGGAGAAGAAAATTCATTGAGCCTCATGTATGTAATATTGCTACTACTTGCATGTATTCCAACCTGGTTTTTCAGTCCAAAGAACTCCAGGCAGAACCTTCTTCTTCTGTTAACAATCTTAAAAAATATAGTTAAAATAAATAAATAAAATTTACAAAATGCTCTCTTTTTTAATTAATTATTTCCTTATTTATTATCAATCCAAAATTCGGATTCTAAGATTCTACGATTAAGTACAATAAGATTTGTTATAAATAAACTAGACTATAATAAAATAATAATAATAATAAGATGATTAAAAAATGCTTAAAATATATTATATAAAATAATAATAATATTATAGAGTGATTGATTGAGAATAATGAGAAAAGGTCAAAAATTAATAAAAACAGTTTTTCATAAATTCTATTCTGGTAAGGGAGAAGATGCATCACAATTATTTAATCCGTTTAATCTCAAAACGTTAGATGATGAAGTTATAAGATTGGTAATTGGTGATATTCATGATATGTCAGATGAAGAATTTGATAAAATAATAACAACTAGAAACTCACCCTAATAATTTTATTTTATTACACTAGCATTTATGGTATTTGAGAATAAAATTAAAAATGTAAATAAAAAGAATAATTTCAAGCATTTCCTAAATGTTCTTGATTCATATGTTGATGAAGTTCATGTTCAGAGTTAAATGATTTAACATACTATTAGTATTTATTGGCTTTAGTGGTTTCTGATGACAATAAAATAATAATATATACCCATTCATTTATTAATTCCTAATTTTTTTCTATTGATGATTCTGTCAGGTATCATGATTTGTAATTCAAAATTTTGAGGAGTTGCTTTTACGATACAAAGAAATATATTTTTAGGTCATTTCAGAATAAAATTCTTCATAGAAAAGTTGAATCCATTTGTATAGCATTAAAGAATTTAGAGTAATATCAAAGTCTTTTGGTTTTTTATTTGGATAAAAAGCATTTAACCATCCTCCTTTCTCTATATTGTCTTTTATATTAATTTCCTTTTTATATTAATTTAGTTTCTTACATATCATAACATGTTAGGAGATTTATTTTATGAAGCAAAAGGAAAGATTACCTCTAAAAGAGTATTAGATTTGGAAGGACCAAAAATAGAAAGTTCATATTTTTTAGAAGGAAGAATGAGAGGAGAAATTGAGGTTGTAGAGATAGGAACGTTTACTAGTATCTCAATCGGAGATGGTGCATACTTTGTAGAAGGAAAAGATATTGTAACAGTTAAAGGAAGTAGTGATGAAATGGCAACTGTCAAAGCACAAGGTATTAGTAAACTTATTGGAGATTCATCAAAATTAATTTCTGGTTCTAATTTTTATCGTTCTTCAACTACAGGAAAATTATCATTCTTGAATAATCTAGTAGGAGTTCATGAAGCCTCAGTAGACAACGATGGTAATATTATCTATAAAGTATGGGAATGGAAATAACCTCATCACTAATTCTAAACGTAATAAGAAATAGAAAACTTAATTTCTACGCTTTGTCAAGTTTTAATCAATAAAAAGAATTGTATTGAAACTTATAGATGATTCGACCGAACCCGAATAGAATACGGGTTATTATATTGCAAAATAGAGTAAGATCTTCAAATTGCTCACTAAACTTTATTTGACAATCCCTTACCTGAAAGACTACTCGGTCGCCGACGTCCCCCATGTGCTTTTATAATTACATACTATATGGTACACTATGAAGTCTAACAAGTCGATTCCTAGTTATAACGCCGAATATTTTAAATCGACAATATACTTAAAGCAGTTTAATGATAACAACAAAAACAAAAAAGGAGGTTCATTGAGGCTCATGTATGTATTTTATTACATGTCCTCTAGTCTGGTTTTTCAGTCCAAAGAACTCCAGGCAGAACCTTCTTCTTCTGTTAACAATCTTAAAAAATATAGTTAAAATAAATAAATAAATAAATAAAATTTACAAAATGCTCTATATTTTTTTGATTAATTAATAGATATATTAATCTTGAATGTATAAAATCTGTTGTTGGAAGTAAAGAAGCAGACAGATTAAGATAAAAGATAACAATAAAAATAAAAAAATTAAAAGGCTAGAATCTATTAATAATATTAGAGCAGATGGAGGAAGAGAGATGTTCCCGATAAAAAGAATAGAAAAAATACAACAAGAACTCAATAATTATTATTTACAAATTCTTGCATTCCAAGATAAAGATTCACAATATCAAGATATTTTGACTAAATTCTCAAAGAATCTAATAGAATTAGAGAATATTATTGAAGATATGAGAAAGTACAATAATAATAAAAATACTCAATTAATTAATTTATATAAATAAAATTTCAAATACTATAAAGCTTAATGTAACTATAAAATAATTTTCAACATTAGGAAGACAAAAAGACTCTCAAAACCAAACAAGTTGTCTAGTCTTGACTTGTATCTATAAATCGAATTATTCTATTAATTCAGATATAATTACTGGAATAGAAGAATATAAGGAATAGAGAAAATTATTCATATTTATTAAGTGGAAAATATATCAGAATAATTATTTTTTTGGATTTTTAGGGTACTATAATTGATAATATTATTATTTTATAGCAATGCTTTTATAATTTCACTTTTACAGTACGGTATGAGTACTGTAATATACCGTACTAATATTAATTTTTTTACTGCCTACAATTACTTGATAGACAAACTTACTTTTACTATAAATAATAAACCTATTGAATTACAGTATGGTGATAAGGTATGCCTAGTAAATTTAGATGATATGATAAGTGATATTGCTGTTAGAGGATTATTACCAAAAAAGAGTGGAGGCATAGAATCTCAAAATGTAATAATTGTAACAAGTAATAATAACTTTGATTTCTATAGTTGTATAAATATTGCAAAGAAAAAGTATGGAATGGATATAAACAAGGTTTTAGACCGTGTATTGATAGCTAGAGTATTTACTATATACCAATTAGCACAGAAAATAATTTATGAACTTCCAATATTAATAGAAAAATTCAACTCAAAAATAGTAATGATTTCTGATTCATTTCTATCAAATTCAAAAGAATATTATCATCATCATTATCATCAACAAATTAACAAAGAAGAAAAAGATTGGTTACTTAATCAAATAATAAAGTCAATTAAAAGAATTACAAATTCTATAGTTATTATATTTTCTTCAGCTGTATTACCCAATTTTACTAATTATACAAAATAATGTAGTGATATATGAGATGGGTAGAACTATTCCATCTTTTAGAGTAGCAACTGATATGGAATGGAAGGAATGGAAAATATATCAAAAATATTTAGGCAATAAAAATAATGATGAAAGAAAATTATTTAAGCAAATGTTTTCAATTGCAAGATTATATAATTCTGCTTGTTCATATTCAAATGATCCATTTAGAATATATCCTATTCTAATGTCTATAATTTTACATAATTACAAATATTTTTTTTTAAAAAATTACAAAAGAATAATGAGAAAAATGAGAATGATGATAGTAATAGTAGTAGCAATATGAGCAGTCTCTTTCCTTATCAAGATATACTAATAAAAGAGATAGAAGCATGGAAAAGTTATGCTAATTGTTTAAGAAAAAAAGATAGAGAATTGTTTGAACAAATGCTAAAAAATTGCTACAAGTATTCTTCTTCGATAAATGCAAAAGGAGAAGATTATTCAACAGAATCTCTACTAATGTCTATATTGTTTGAACAATACAAAAAAATATTTATTTATTGAATTGGAGTGACTAGAGAAATTAGTTAAAAGAACTGGATGGATTTTTGATTCATATCATTTAGATAATAAAATGATTTTTTGGCTAAAAGATTCTAAAGATGGCATTATCAAAATAGAAGATAAAAAATGGAATAACTATTTCTATTTAGCAAATGACAATATTTCAAATTTAGAAAAAGTGTTATATAAGGAGATAGATAATTTAATTAAGAGAATTGAATGTGTATCTAAATATGAGAAAGTAACAGATGAAGATAAATCCCACGTTCTAAAGTTATATACATCATATATAAGAAATAATACGAAATTTGCGAACCTAATAGAAAGGAGAATTGGGAGAAAGAACGATTTTGGAGAAATTAGATTATACAATGTAGACCTTTTACCAGTACAGCATTATTTTTTTGACTATGATATTTTTCCTTGCGCTACATATAAGATTGAAGAAACACCATATGGGTTATTTTGGGATATTGTAAATAAAAAAAATGATGCTATAGAAAGTACAAATTATTATGTACCTAATTTCAAAATCATTTATCTAAAAATTAATTTTGAAAAAGGAATAATACCTAGATTTTCTGATAAATTAAAATCAATTACTATTATTATTGTTTCATCCTATGGAGAAGAAGAACAAAAAATAGATATTCAAAGTGAATCAGATGAAGAAAAAGTAATCTTACAACTATCAAATACCGTTAAAAAATTAAATCCCGATATAATTATAACAGAAAATGGTGATTCATTTCTTTTTCCTTATTTAATTCATAGGTCATTAAAAAACAATATAAATTTACCACTCAATAGGGATTCTGACATTCCACTATTAAG
>JAATVJ010000156.1 GCA_014523515.1 Nitrososphaerales archaeon TH1177
ACGCCGCAAGTCTCTAATCAGTTCATTCAAACCATTGCAAATGTCAAAGAGCGTTGTTCTGGTGATCTGATTTTCCTCTTCCGGTTCCTCAATATCTATCTCATCCTCAGGTTTTCCTATTTCCTTATATTCGTGTCTTTCAGGTATACGTTCTATTATCATCTTGTTCATCTTATACTTCTCGAGTTTCTCCTTTTCTTTTTTGTCCCTGTTGTCTCGTGCTAATCCTTTTTCCATGTTATCTTTTTGTTTTTGTATCAGTCTCTCCAATGCTTCCTCAATCAATTCCTTTTCATCAAACCGACTCTTTTGCTTGCCGCCCGTAAAATGCAGTTTTGCCACTCGCTTACTCTGATTAACATCTAATAATTTCGTTTTATATTATATTATATTTCTAGTAAAAGGGCAATATATCATATACAGTATTATTATTATTATTTTGTTATTATTATTTTGTTATTATTATTGTTGTTGTTGCTGCTGATGAGATAAAGTCTGCCATAAACCTGGCTCATTCTGTTTTATATCATCTAAAATAGAATTCTTAATTAATTCTTCATCTTCTTTTGTCACAAATCCTTTTTTAGCAAATATCTCTTCTCTTTTTTGATTGACTTCATCTAATTTTTGAGCGAATATCTCTGTCTCAAATAGATGAGATTCCATTTTTTTAAAATCATCCTCAATCTTTTTGACTTTTCCCAGTTTCTTAGTTTGTTTAGCAATCAATTCATTTTTCATTATATCTATTTGGTCCGTTATTGTTCTCATTGCTTGTTTAATCTTAGCAATCTCTTCATCCTTTTCCTTCATTTTTTTGTCAATGATATACTTGTTATAATTGTCTTGCTCTTTCAACTCTTTAACCTGTTTTTGTAGTCTATTCTCGTCATTAATTGTAAGTGCATCTAGTGCAGCAACGTATCCTTTACATTCTGCAGTTCCTTCTAACAATGTCTGAGGATCAAAAATAAGGTAATGGCGTCGTGATCCGGGGATCTGGTGTCCAAGCATTTTTTCTACTATTTCATGATATACACCTGCTTTGGTGCATTCTACAGTAAAATACTTGCGCATGCCGTGGGTTAACATTGTTGGATTTCTACCTTCTTTTCTCCTATTTTCATAATCGAAATCTAGTTTTTTTCTTAAATTGGTATACTTTGTTAAAACATCATTTATCAAAGATCTAAATGTTACTAAAGTCAAATGTCTTGGGTTGTTTACCTTTAGTTTATCATTTGTATTAAATTGTTCTCTTATTAGTGGCGAATTACTTTTCAATATTTCGCCTTGATTTTTTCGGTAAGAGAGATAGGTATCAATTAATGTTGAGCATTCTGGAGAACAAAATGTATAGCATTTGAATTTTTTACTTTTTCGATATGCTGTAATTTTGTATAGGTTAAACTTTTCAATCTTTTCGAGGTCACCTGTCTTCAGGATATTTACAGCACCATATCTTAACCCAGATGATATCATAAGAGAAATAATGATTTTTACTCTGATATCTTGAGCAGCATTGAACATCTGTTTAATCTCTTTTTTAGAATAAGGTCGGTCTTGTTGTTCTCCTTCTGTTAGATCTGAATTATTATTATTGGAACTTTCATATGTATCATTATTATCCTCATCAGTGTCATCATTTCCAAGATACGAAGTGATAAGATCCCATTTGAATTGATGATCTGAATTTACATAATAGAATTTTCTTATTGCAGATAGATATAAAGAAGCAGTAATATATGATATCTTTTTTTGATTTCTAAGATATATCAAATACTCTTTGATATCTGATTCAATTATTTTCTGTGGTTTATCTATTAGAGCCTTTAAAGTATTAACACCTAAAAATTTCATATAGTATTTCAGACATTTGATATACATTTGTCTTGAAACTTCAGTTTTTATTGAATAAATAAAATTTGAATAAAGTCTCTTTTCTTCTTTGTCATTCAAATCATTATTGATATCTTTCTTTACAATCTGCATAATAATATAGAGATATAACAGATTTACTGTTATTTATGCTAATTTACACTATCATCATTATTACTTTATGATAATTTATTGATATCATGTACTTTTAATTCATGGATTCTTAATGAAGATTCTAAATCTCTTGAAAAGAATTTAATTTATGCTTTAGATATCAATAAAGAAGGTAAAAAGAAATTGGATATACAAATACCAGGTGATATTTTTTCATCACCATGTATTTGTGATAAAAGGATAATAGTAGTCGGATCACTTGACTCTACAATCTATGCAATAGACTTGAGAGGAAATATAATATGGACCTTTAATACAGGTGATTCTATTTGGTCTTCACCAGCTACAAATAATAAGGAAATATTTATTGGTTCGGATGATTTTTATCTTTACAGTTTTGATTTAGATGGTAACTTAAATTGGAGGACTACGTTAGAAGGTAAGATTAGATCTACTCCTAGTTTGATGAAAGGAGCTAATTCATTGTTTATAGGTACACATAAGGGAATAATGTATTGTTTAGATAAGTCAAATGGTTCTATCAATTGGAAACATGAAATTGGTAAGCCTATTCTTTCTTCAGCGGCCATATCAAAAGATCATATTTTCTTTGGATGTTCTGATAAAAGAGTTTATTCATTAAACGCTACTGATGGTTCAATAAATTGGACCTATGAAACTGAAGGCAAGATTTGGTCTTCCCCAGTGATAACGCAGAATGATGGAATATTATATGTAGGTTCTTTAGATTCTCATATATATGGCCTAGAAATTGAAACGGGTAGCCTAAAATGGAAATTTCCTACAATGAATGCAATAGAATCATCTCCTTGTATTGTCAAGGATATGTTATTTATTAGCTCAAAAGATGGTTTATTGTATTGTTTTAGTAGTTAAGAATGATGTATATGTTAAAAAATCATTTATATTCTTATAAAAACATCTAATAACTAGACAAAAAAATTAGAAAGTATTTGTCGGTAATTACCATAACTACTATATAATTTTTTATTACGTCTATTTGATAATTTTAAAAATGCATATATTATAAAGACAATTCTTTTATCATTTATATCAATTACATAGATCATTAACTTATTATTCTTTAGAAAAAGATTGGTTGTATTCCATATAAATCAAAATTAAAAAAAATTTAAAGCTATTATATTAATTTTAGAAAGAATCAAATTCTAATTGGTTGCTACAGTTGAAGTCAACAAGATCTTCCAGAAAAGGATGTTAGACTAAATTTTTTTTATCATCAAAAGTCAATAAAATGTTTTTCGTACTATTCTCATTTTTTTTATGATAGTATCAATTCCATAAAATTAAGAATCCAATAGGAATGCCTTTTCTTCATTATTAAAAATAACTCAATTAACTATCCCATTGATTCTCCTTTTTACTATTGATTAATCCGGATTTGGAGAAAGTTTGATAAACTACAACATAATAATAGATGATATGAAAAAGAATATTATGAAATAGGGACAAAAATACCTATCAATCCGATAAGCCGTCCTGACATAATATAAATATACCTTCTGATATCAATGCTTTAATAAAGTAATAACGTCTATAAATATAGTATTAGCCACAATTATAAAACCTAGGATTATTAACCAAGTTAAGTATAAAATAGTAAAACAATTACTATTATTACAATGAAATCAGTAATCAAACCAACGTTTGTTGCAATGTTATTTGTTGTTTCTTTCATGAGTTTAATTCCAATTTATGGGCAAGAAACAATGAACAATATCAACAATCTAATACAAAATACAGCAGAACAAATAAAGAATATGGCAGATGAAGTTGCAAACAACTCAACAGGGAAAATCAACCAAACAGAGGCCAAAAATATCCTAATGCAGCTTGGAGAAGCAGCGAAAAAGACTGCACTTGGTGGAGCAGACATATTGTCAAATATTAGTGGAGAAATTAAAGAAGGATTACAAAATTAATTGCAAACTAATAACGGGCTATAGGATTAAA
>JAATVJ010000008.1 GCA_014523515.1 Nitrososphaerales archaeon TH1177
AAATATTTTAAATTTAATTGGTTTAATATAATTACATTTATTAATCTAGATCTATAATCGTATTCCGAAGATAACTTGCAAAGGTTTGATGAACTTGATATGAAAATCCTCACTGAGCTTACTCGGGATGCTAGTATCTCGGTTCCGCAATTAAGTAAAAATTTGAAGATTAATTCTTCTGTTTTATATAGTAGAATCAAACGTCTTTCAAAAAGAAATTTGATTAAAAAATTTACTATAGTAGTAAATAATAACATGCTAGGACTTAATATCAAAGCTACAGTAGGAGTTAATCGTGATCCAAAAAGAAAAGATACAATTCATCAAGAATTGCTTATGATTCCTGAAGTAAGATCATTATCTGAAGTTACAGGTAGATTTGATATGATTGTAAATATTAATGCTAGTACATTAGAGGAGTTACACAATATTGTAATTGAGAGAATCGGTAAAATTGATGGAATTCAAAATACTGAAACTTTTGTTGAAATGCAAAGAACTGAAAAAGATCCTGATTATTCAAAACAAGGACCGTAATTTAAGATTTTCCAGTAATTTTTACCAAAGGTTATTTATAAATAGATAAATTCAAATACAATAAATAGAATTATAGTTAAACAACTTTGAATATTCGAAATATATTTTTATATTTAAAAAGGCGAATAATAGATATGTATCAAACTTTATTGTTAGCAAAGAAAACATCCAAGGATGACTATGCCACACATATGAAATTTGTGTTATTGGGGATGGGAGTTGTTGGAGTAATTGGATTTACTATTAAGCTCATTGGAGAATTCTTAAATTCTTAATATAAATAATAGAAATATAAAAAAATTATTTTTCAAAAAAGAATATAACAATAGTTTTACTGAGATAGCCTTACCATAACATAATATGATACAATTTCTTATTATTTTTAAAATGTTAATTTTTTATCTTAATTAATTTATAGAATTGATTGACCTAAAAAATAAACTGGTGTTAGCTCAGATTAAGTATAAGAATTATTATCAACGGGCCCGGAGGGCTTCGATCCCTCGACTTCCGGCTATCTTCTTATACTTAATAGAAGGCAGGCGCTCTATCCATGCTGAGCTACGAGCCCTTCAACTCTGAAGAAACTTAAACAAATTTAAAGATTATCGTTTAAATATGCATATAAAAATATTTCACTATTTGTATTACAAGTTAGATTAGGCTTTCTAATTTGATTAATTATATAGAAACTATTACCAATATATTATATAATTATGGCAGAGAAAAAAGAAATAAATATTCAGTTAGAAAAAAATGAAATTCAACCTAATAATGAAGTTCATGGTAGAATAGAATTGAATTATAATGGAAGATTTGATACTATAGTGATAAATTCTCAAATTGAAAATTCAAGCGATGTCTTCTCTTATACTCAATTAAATGGAAAAAAAATTCATCATCCATATGCACGACTTTCGATCTTTAAAAAAGATTTGGGAGAAAAAAATATAATAGAATTTATTGCAATTACCCAACATATACCATCAAAAGAGTTTTCTAAAGTTAAATTTAGAACATCCATAATTCAAGAACATAAAGAAGTAGCAAATGATATTTTATATTTAAAAATAAAAAAATAGCATTATTATAATGCTATGAAAAACTCTTTACTAAAGTGACTTTACCAGTCATCCAAGGATGTGGTTCACAATGATATGGATATTCTCCATCTTCAGTAAATATAAATTCAAATGTCCCCCCAGGTGGAACAAGACCTATTGTCTCCATAGAATCAAATTTTCCGGATAAAGGATCATTATAGTCATTATCGGTAGTTACAGTATGAGCAGTTGAATCATGATTTTCCCAAATAACTTTATTATTCTCACCTAATGTTGCTCTTGCATCAGCTGGAACATAAAATTCAGGATTAGTTGGAAGACCTGATCCCTCAGAGATGGCTAACGTCAATGATTCTGTAGGATTAGCAATTTCTTCTGGAACGCTTGGTTTAAGATTTATTTCTTTAAGAAATACAAATTGATAGAATGCAAAGCTAATTGCTATTGCTATGATAAAAAATATGATAGCTAAACCACCTATAATATTTGTCTGTTGTGACCTTTCCATACTTCTACATATTTCCTTAGTAGATTAGTTAATTTAATTTTTCTTTTTTTTTGTTAATATCCGGTACTAATCTTTACTCCACATTTTTTCAAATGAATTCTTATTTTTACTTGCAATTTTAAAGACCTTACTCAATAATCCGTTACTCTTAATTTGGTTCAACCCATTTTCAGAAGATGCTAATTTTGGTTTTTCTTCACCTTCATCTAATGAAGTTTTTCTATGCTGTAATGATTTTATTTTATCCATATATTGTATAGATGGAGGTGGAGGATTATTAGCAACTGATCGTCCATGTCTATATATATGGAACATGCCTGCAAATACTAGCATAATAATTCCAATTATAAATAAAGATATGTTTTTCATTCCAGCAAGTAGGGCATAATACGCTGCAATATTCAAATATATTTGAAACCCTATTAATGCTATAAAGACAAAATATATCCATTTTTCAGGAAGAGTTATTGGATTTTCAGTTTTTTTAGGTTGACGTTTTGCATTTGCTTCTGCATTTTTGGCCAATTTTATCATTAGATATGTGAATCCAAAGGATAAA
>JAATVJ010000157.1 GCA_014523515.1 Nitrososphaerales archaeon TH1177
AATACTATTCATACAACAACCCTTAAACAGCGTGTTGTTACTGCAAAGAATTTTCTTGAATTCAATGATATTGATATTAGTCCTAGGAAATTCAAGATAAAAGTTAGGTTACCAAAAGATATTAAAAGAAATAGAGAAGCAATCGATAAAAATGATATTATAAATATTTTGAATAGTTGTTCTGATATCAAGTTAAAAACTTATGTTATGTTGTTGGCATCTACTGGATTAAGGGCAACAGAAGCGTTATCAATTCGTGTCAAAGATTTAGATCTTGAATCTTCGTCGCAACAAGCAAAAGTTACCATAAGAGGAGAATATACCAAAACCAAAGTTGATAGATATGCATTTTTGACTAGAGAAATGGCAGAACAATTCAAAAAATGGTTAGATTACAAATACAGAAAACGACGAGTTTGTGGTAGAGATAAAAATACCGGGGAATTAATTGATGAATACAGGACACCAGAAAAGACTCAAAATGATTTAGTATTTTCAATACGCAATAATTATAATAAAACTAAAAAAAGTAATAATAATAATAGATTACAGAGGTCTAAACCTCAAAACAATTATTACTATATGACAACTTTATTCGCTAAAACCTTAGATAGAATTGGAATGGGTTCTAGAGAAGATGAAGGAAGTAATGAAATTAGGAGAAGAAAAATAACACTGCATTCTATGAGACGCTTTGTAAAAACTACAATATCCGACTTGGGTTATGCAGATTATTCTGAGTGGCAGATTGGTCATGCTGGTTCTACATACTGGCGGAAGAAGGATAGCGAAAAAGCAGAAATATTCAAGAAAATTGAGCCTTATTTGACATTTCTAAATGTTCCACAATTGGAAAGACAGGGGGCAGATTTGCAAACAAAAATAGAAGAGTTACAGGATATAAATCAACTATTAAGAAACAAGCAAAATGAAAAAGAAGAACAGATTAAAAAGTTAGAAGAATCTGTTGCATTTTTAGCCGACAAATTTAATGCATTTTTAGCAAGTCAACCTGGAAACAAAATCTTGTATGACGATAATGAAAATAATAAAGCAGGTCCAGGAATAGTTAAAGGAATAGAGTTAAAACCAGAAATAAATAATAAAGTAGGTGGGGAGATAATTCCTTCTTCTAATTCTTCTACTTTTACTTCTGCTTACAGCAATAATAGGAAAAAGTAAATTTTCTAAAAATTCTAATTGATACTATTTTTGTATCTATTTGATAATATTAATTTAAAAATTTATTGGACGGTTTGGCTCTCTTGCTTGGTCTTCTCTCTTTTTTTCAGAGTTTCTGTATCTTGCAGAAAACATCCTACACCATATAAGTGCTCTACCAACATCTGGATTAACAATTGTATTGGTTACTGAATCGCCAAGATTTTCATCAATTACAGTTAAGTATAAAATTTTATTATATAGGACATTTTGTATTGATGAAATTAATTCTAAACGAAAGTTATTTGGATCCATATTTGTATCCCATTTTAGTATAGATTGTAAAAGTCTTGTTACTATGTTATCTTCATATTTTTTTGCATTTTGACCACTAAAACCCAATAGTTCCTTTACATCCTCTTCATATACATCTCTTAATTCTGGATGTTCTGCTAAATTGTCAAAAAATACTATTAAATTAGCCATAGAACGAAAAATATGATTATTTAAAACATCTACTTTTCTGCGATCTAAATATTTTTTCGTTTTATTTAGTTTTACTTTTTCTTCTTTTGGTATGTCTCCTTCTCCCGCTACTTTTCTTTTTTGCCATCCTTCAACCAATTGAAAATATCGTAACTGATCTTTCAATAAATTCCTCAACGTATCAGAACATACGTAACTATTTTTAGTGATATCGCCATTTTTCTGCTTATTATTCGAAACCATAAAACCTTATAGTTACCCTATTTATTATATCTATCGCTATCATGGAAATAAGCAAACCAATCATAATCAAAACGTGGAAAGGAAATGGAAATGGGTCTATTTTAGCAACAATTCCTATTAAAATTGCAAAACAATACAATTTAGAAGAACCTTCTCATTTAGTTCTAGAACAACATCAAGATGGAATTTTCTTAAAAAAGTTAGAATTGTCGAAAGGAAGTATACAAAATTGATTTTTAGTCCTATATATCGAGAAAATAAATCAATAGTAGATAATTATTGGTTACATTGGTATTTCAATTTTGAAGAGATAATCCAGAGGATTAGTAGGATGGTAGAGGAACTTTTAATATACAATCCGTTAATAGATCGTAATGAAGCAATAAAAATCCTAAAAAGAGACAATCCTGAAACTTTGAAAATCTTTGCAATTAGTGATTTTAAGAGGTACATTTCAACAAAATGAATAAAAAAGAAGTAAAGAAGTTAATAACAACCGATCCCGAAGCGATTACTAATACTACCTATAGTAATAATATAAATAACAAGTTAATAAATAAATCGATTCTTCCTAATAATACTATTAATACCACTGATAAAACTAGACCAAAAAATTACGAATTGTATAATATTGTATCTGAAACTGGAGATTCAATCTATTCTCCACAATATGAAGAATTTGTACCATTAGATGATATAGGTCAGGTCTTCGTTTCAGAGACTGCAATAAAAGAAGAAATTGTAAATAGAATAATAATTGACCATCACCACCAGAGGTTAGGACCCTCTTTAAACAATAATAAAAATGGCTACTAATAATAGTAGCGATAACGTCAATAATAAAGATAATTCAGAAATTAGTTTAGACCTCACTAATGAATTAAAAAAAGAAAGTATTATTCAAAAGTTTGTCAAGAATACCAAAGAAAATTATATTGAGATAGAACTTAACCACAAATATAAAGAAAGTAGTATAATTATTCCAACTACCGTTATCAAAAAGAAAAAGAATAATGAAGGTTGGAATTACTTTAAAGAATCAGTAAGAAAAGAACTCAGAGATTATGGAATTAGTAGAGAGCATATCAACCAGATAACAACTGTTCTATCTCGTAATTATAAACTTGTATCTGAAATCAATGATAATGATGATGATAATAATAATTCAACCTATGATAATAGTGAACAAGAACTAGTAAGTGAAGATCAAGGTGAAGAAGAAGAACGTAAATTTTTGCCTCAGGTATTGGTTGAACTTGTATTAGAAAATTCTATCAAATTATTCAAAGACGAATTTAAAGTTCCTCATATCCAAGTCATATTAGGAGATCATTATGAAACATTACCAATAGATAGCACCAAATTCAAACGATATTTATTAAAATTATATTATGATACAAAAGATGGCAAGATTGCTAATACAGAGGCGGTTAATAGTGCGATTTCACAATTGGAATCCAAAGCATTCTATGAAGGCAGAACGATTCCTTTACATTTGAGAGTAGCATGGGCAAATCCTGATACCACAGATACAATCTACTATGATTTATCCGATGAAAAAAATAGATGTATTAAAATTACTAAAGACGGTTGGGAAATTGTAGAAAATCAGACTGATGTTCTATTTAGAAGATACGATAATTTAATACCACAAGTTGAACCAATAAGATCACCAACAACTACTACTAGTATTGACAGCATGTACGGCATTGACAGCAAAATGTTCGACGAATTCATATCCTTGTTTAATATAAAACCAAATAAAGAAAATACTGCTGAAGATATCAAGTTGCTCCTAAAATGCTACATTATATCCTTACCTATCCCAGAGATTCCAAAACCTATAAAATTACTTCATGGAGAACAAGGTGGAGCAAAATCTACATTTCAGGAACTTATTAAAATGTTGATAGATCCAAGTGTTACACAAACGCTAACATTTCCAAGAGATTCTAATGAATTTATTCAACAGTTATCGCATAACTATATTGCATATTATGATAATGTTTCAGTAATTCAGGATTGGATTTCTGATCTATTATGTAGGGCAGTAACAGGGAGTAGTTTTTCAAAAAGGGCATTATATACTAATGACGACGACATTTACTATAACTTTAAACGAATTATTGGAATTAACGGTATTGATTTAGCAGCCACCAAGGCGGATCTATTGGATAGAAGTATAATAACACAAACTGAAAGAATAGACAAGAAAGATCGTCTTAAAATTAAAAAGATATGGGAAAAATTCAATCAATTAAAACCCTATGTTCTTGGATATATTTTTGATATATTAGCGAAAGTATTACGATACAAAGAAGAACATGGAGAAATTGATTTTCCAAATGGATTAAACAGAATGGCAGATTGGGAAGAGTATGCAGAAATTATTTCTAGGTGCATGGGTAATCCAGATGGTGAATTCCAACGAGTCTATCAAGAAAACACAGGTGTGCAGGTTGATGAAGCAATTGAATCAAGTCATTTGTCACAAACAATATTAGAATTCATGACTGAAGAAATAGTAATTGGGACAGATGAAGCAACAGGAAATGAAATCAAAAATATAAGAGAGGAATAAACCGGAACACCAACAGAACTACATACAGAACTTCTAAACATTGCAATAGGAAAATTAAATCTAATTGTATCAAAGTCAAAATCTTTCCCTAAATCTGCTAGTAGTCTCACACGTAAAATTAATAGTGTAAAGACTAATCTGAGAGAAAAAGGTGTTGAAATTACAGCAGGAAAAGACGAAAAAGGTAAGAGGTTTATAAGTATTAACAAAATGCCGTCAATACTGTCAATGCCGTCAAAAACCACTGAGTCAAGCACGAATCAAGGTGAAAAATTTGACAGTAACTCAGACAATGGACAAATGCCGTCAAAAGTGCCGTCAAAAGAAAATGGTGAAAATCAAGCACAAAAATCAACTCTTGACAGTATTGACAGTATTGACAGTAATTTGCAAACGAACAAGGAGGATCAGGAAAAAGAAAAAGAGAAAGAAGAATTAGAAGAAAAAGTCAGACTAGAGAAGTATCAAAGAGAGCAGGAAGAACAGAAGAATTGGAATATAGGACTTGAGTAATATGATATTACAATACCAACAACAACAACAACAATTAAACAATGAAATACAACAAGGACTAGACTTTATCTTATCTCATTTTGAAGAGTCTTTGTTTCCTAGAAAGATATCAACTTACAAGTCAAATAATAAACAGTTTCTAGTAAGAACTAGAGAGGAAGTTATTGATGCATTTACAGCGTCAAATTTTATAGATTGTAAAATAAATGCTTACCCATATTTGACTGAGTATAAAGGGATTCAAAGATACAAACCAAATTTCATTTTTATAGACTTGGATAGAAATGATTTCAAAACAGAAAAAGGTTTTGAACTTGCTTTATCTACTACTTTAAAAAACATCAAAGAGAAATTAGATAGTAATTCATGTCCTACAGTATTAGAAACAGGTGGAGGTTATCATTTTTATCAACCCATTTTTTGTCCAACTGCTCTAGAAAATGTAACCGAATTTCAAAGTTTTGGTAAGAAGCCATCACAAGAATTTTTAAGGTTTGCTAAAGATAATTTATCAAACGGTAAAGCGGACAAACAAAATAATCCTTCATTTCGATCTTGTTTGCTTAGAATACCAGGATCAATAAATTCCAAGTATGACAAAAAAGTTACAATTGTCCAGAGATGGAATGGATATAGACCTCCTATACCTAGAGAGTTTATAGAAGAGTTTAGAACTTATTTGATTCAAAAAAAGATTGATGAGGCTAGACAGAAGCAAAAAATTCTTAGTATGAGAAATAAAAATCGTCATGCTAATAACTCAAAATATATTAATTATTATGAATGGATTGACACAAAGATACTTGCAAACTCATTTGAAGATTGTAGAAAAATTATAGTTGATTTGATTTTAGCACCCTACTTGATAAATATCAAAAAATTATCTTTTGAAGAGTCTTATCAGATAATTAATGAATGGTTACAAAAATGTGATTTGTTATCTGAAAGGAAACTTGATTTTAATGCAAGATCTGTTGTTAACACTGCACTTGCTACAGCATACAAAAAACAGATACCGCCTATGAGTATTATAACATTGAAAACGAATTACAAAGATTTGTACTTTTTACTTGAACAAAAAGGAGAAAGAAATGAGAAAGGAGACAACTAATGAAAGAAATTCTTTCAAATTATGCGTACAAAGTGAAAGACAAAAAACATTTTATTTCACAAAGCAGATATATAATATTAACAGTAGTAGTAGTAATAGTAGTAGTAGAATGTTTCGTAATATTGCATGTTTTCACAATAAAAATAATGGTGTTAGTAGTATAGGATAGATAGAGGAGAGTATGAAAAATAAAAAATGGCTATAGAAAAACAATTGTATGAAAGACAGATGCAATTAATATTTAGGATGTTATTGGAAAATAAAACAAATGAACAGATAGCATCTGAACTTAAGATAAGTATTCGATCTGTTCAAAATTATAAGAAAAGGCTTGAACAGCGTTACATGACTTATCAGAAGGAGAAGTCTAACTCTACGATATTCTTAGAGGTTAATTTACTGAAGAACCGTCTTTTGAAATTGTATAGATCCCTTGAAAGTAAAGTGGTAGATTCTGAAGCAAGTGCTAGTGACTGTGCAAAATGTGCCGATGTTGCTGCTAGTATTGCAATTCAAGTCATTAAACTAGAATCTGAAGGCATTCGTGCTATAAAACAGTTAGGTTTAGCCGCAGAAACAGCAGCAGAAACAGCAACAAAGAGAAATGCTTCTGTCAACAATTTAAGAAAAGATGATGTTGGTGATGATGATGGTAATAATAGTAGTACACTGGTCGAAAACATTTAATTAATTAGACTATAATTTAGTCATATCAAATTTTTATATGCTGTCTTAAATTTTAGTTAATGAAAAAGGCGTTGACCTTAAGTATAACAATAATAATAATGAGCGTATTAACAATAGGTCTTTTATCTAATCCATCCATTTCATCAGCAGCAGATATCTCTTTAGTAAACAAAGTTTTTGCTCAAGAATCAGAAGAAGTATTCATTGTACCAGGAGCATTTGATCCAAATAATGATGAGGGATTTGTTCCACCAGAAATTAGCGTGTCCTCTGAAGGAAATATAGTTTCATGGACAAATGATGACTCGACAGAGCACACCGTAACTGCTGATGATGGATCATTCGACTCTGGACCAATATCCCCTGGAGATACATTCGATAATACCTTTGACGCACC
>JAATVJ010000158.1 GCA_014523515.1 Nitrososphaerales archaeon TH1177
AATTAGCATGCGAAGGGTTTTTTATAATAGTAAATAAAGTTATTATTAGCAAATCAATACCATTGTATTTCTATATTAAATATATGATATACGACATAATCAAAAATTCGAAATTTATTTAGAATATTATAAAATTATCAAATTAGTAATTAAATAATATTATCTTTTAATTAATGGTAATGAAACTATGACAATAAAATTATCTTAAATCAATATATATCATAACTATCATTATCTATTATACTAAAATATTAGCAAAGACAAAAGACTCTGTCAATGCCATAGCCTTACTAATATTCTCCATAGGCTATGGCATTTCAGTAAATAATGCATCAAAAATCATACAAGAATAATGATAACTAATACAAATAAAAAAGTAATTCTTTAAAGATACTATAATTTTTGTTATTTCAATTTATTTGTTTAAAAAGAGGAAAAAGGAGAGATAATAATTGGCTTAACCATCTTTTATTTTTTTAATTTATATTCTCTGAAAATTTGTTATAGACTGAAAGAAAAATTATGAATGATATAAAATTTATTAATTATTAAATCTAGAAGCAGAGTTTTGAAATATAATTATTTTATACCATTTAGCATATATTTTCTAATCAGATTTACTTATAATATCATATAATCAGGAAAAAATATTTGCTATCGTGTTTAATAATAGTAATGTTAAACTACTTTAAAGTATTCCAACAGCGATTTGATTAGAAAATATATGCTAAATGGTATACAAATGTCAAATAATTGCCATATCAAAAAAATTTTTAAAATAAACCGTTCATAATTGAATGTTAACATGTAAGGACCGTACTGTAATATATCAAACTTCCACTATTTCTGGTCAATAAATAACTTTTTTTTGATAATCAGGTATAAATTGTTCCAAATAGCTCAGAATTGTTGAGAAAGTCATTTAATACAAGTATTCAATTTAGGAAGGAAGAAGCCTTCCTTTATTCTGTATTTCGTTTTTTTCTTAATTCTTGTATTACAAAGTCTATGTATCTTTTTAATTCATTTTCATTAAATTCTATTGGAACATTTGTTACTCTTTCTAAACTATCTTTGCGTTGAGTAACTTCAGTGACAATTTTTTCAATTTCTTTCTTCATCTCTGCTTGTCCTATTAATCCCAATAACCTTGATTCTGAGACATAGTTGTATATGGATTTACGCAATCTGTCATTAGCTGAAACAAGTACTGCTGAATTATAAATTCCTGACAACATAAAAAATGCTCCTATAATTAAAACTGTAATAGTCACAAGTCCAAATGGAGGATAGGGAACAAGAGTCTGGACTACTGCCTGATTTGAACCAAATATTAAAAGAATACCCCATCCAGCAATAATCATGTATGATTTTATATTTTTTTCATAACCTATGATCTTTGATATGTTCCAGAATACAATTGCAAAAGTCAATCCTCCAATTGGTTTACTTAATGATAGAAATGTTGTTAATATAATAGAAACAGTAATCGGATCAATTGTTAAATATGAAACCAATATATTTGCAAAGATAAATTGATAAAGGTAATTTATTAAAAAATACAAAAGTGGTATAGATAATAATATCCAGTATAATATAGCATTAATTAGCTTCTCTCTATAATAATTCATTAATAAGGCTGTTGTAATCCATATGCTAATAAATGATAAATAGAAGATACTTTGTGAATATTATCCAAAAATACGTATCTACCAACAGATATGTCTACTGTGCCTCCAACAAATTTTCTTATTTCATCAGGTCTGTCAGTTAACAGTTATGTAAATGCATAGATTGACAATTATAGTAAACTACCATTTACCTTTTTGACAAATATTTCTGATAGGTGAGCTTTAGCTGGGTGTATAATTATTCAGTCGTGTGGTAAGGTATACTCCCATCATCAGAGAAATTAAAGATAAAGATAAAAATAAACTGTATACTCTTTTGGATACAAATTCAGAAATAAAATATAGGATAAAAATAGTACTTCTTGCTAATGACGGGTACACAGTACCAGAAATAAGAGAGATGACCAACATATATGATAAGACCATTAGAAAGTGGATTCATAAATTCAACGAGATGAAAATAGATGGTCTATTTACAAAAATAGATTATTCTCATACGGTAAAGATAGACAATGATACAAGAAAAGAGATTGTAAAGATAGCATCTACAAATCCAAGAGATCTGGGATTAAAATTCTCTACATGGTCACTGAGATCACTTGCAGGTTATCTTACCAAAGAAGACAAAAAGATAGTAAAACAAGGAATCAGTCATACAAGAATTAAAGAGATCCTGAATGAAAGTAAAATAGAATGGAGGAATTCAAAGACGGTACTTGGAAAGAGTAGAGAGATCCTGAATACGAATTGAAAAAAAAGAGGATTGAAGAATTAAGATACAATACACACCTGCTGATTCTATATATTACTGTATCAAGACGAAAAGGGATCAATAGCAGCAAAAACATACGCGGTGGTTCATCATGGTGTTCGACACAGTCCAGGATAGAAAAAGCACAGAAGATAAAAGGTATTCTAAATGTATTTGGTATCAAATATCTGTAAATTTGATAAATATATAGTTTATCTATAACACTCTATAAAAATCTAACAATTCCCATAAATAATGAAATAAACTAATTGTTTATCATAAATTTATATAAATACTTACTCTACAGTCATTTAATAGAAATCCATATCTTTTATCAATTTCTATGGGAATATATTTCATCTAACTATAAATATTAGGGGAATTTGTCAATATGTTAGTTAGTATTATTTTTCTATAGATGTTATTATTTACAATATAGACATATGTGATATTCATAGGAGATGCTAATTAATTAAGATTAAGTATGATATTTACTCCTTAAACACCAGTATTGCAATTCTCCGGGATTTGAACTTGTCAGTATGAGAATTCACTTAACTAGTATTTAGCTTTTATTATAATAATGATATTGAATATTATTAAAATTTGAATTTAAAAGCAAGAAAAAAATTGAACTAATAAAGTAATATATAGAATTGTCTGAGACAGTTGAACAAGCAAGAAGGAAAGAGGTGATAAAATAAATGAAGAGAAATTATGAAGAAATGAAATCAAAAGTGGAAAAAGTAATGCAAGAGAGTATAGAAGCTATCAAAAATGATATTAATTTCTTTCAACAAGGATTGACAAAATTTGATAATGAAAAACCAAATGACTCAAATAGTTTGTTATTAAAAGCAATGTTTGCATGGTTTCAAAACTTCTCTATTCGTAATATAACATTATATTATCTTCAAAAGGAAAGTATGCTTGGCTTCATATGGGCACAGGAACAAATTGAAAATATAAATGAAAGATTTGAAAAGATTAATCCTGAAGATACAATAGAAATAGAATCTAAGTTAAATGATATGCATAACAAATTTGAATCTACATTAGAAGCCTTAAGCTCAAGATTGGAAAAAATGAATCAAGAAGAGGAGAGATTAAAGAAAAAAATGAAGGATAACGTATTCTATGGATAGCTATATCATTTAAAAAAAGCCATTATTATTGCAAATTGAACAAGTCAAAGGTTTAAGGAGTTCAGCATGAGAAGGAATAATTTTTCTTTTACTGTAAATTGGATTTTAAAGTATTATGAAAAAAATAATTTGTTACTACCATCTAATATTGAGAATTCTTACATACTACTAAAAATGTCTAGAAATGTCTGAAAGAATGGCTATTATTCACTATCAAAAAATCAACATCCAAATAAAAAATTCGATACTTAAAGAATCTAATTTCGCTATTAAAAACACATCTTCAAATGCTTTTTAGTCATTTTTGTTTAAATATAATATTGTTTCTCATCTTTTAATGTTATTAATTGTTTTTCAAAGGTAATATTCTATAAATAGCCCCAAACTTTTCTGATTTTGATTGCTTTAATCCTGAAACTACGTAGAGATATCCATCAGAGCCTTGCTTCACATCTGTAATAATACTAAAACCTTCGGCAAATAATATATCACCATATTCTGTTTTATTTAGTGCTATTTTATCTGTTAGGTTACCTTTTAAATCTAGTCCAGTTCTATTCTCATTGAGATCAAAATGAAATATTCTTCCACCGTCTGCAGATCCAACAAACATGTCATTTTCATAGACAGAGTCCAATCTGTCTGAATCAAGAAATAATAATGCAGTCGGAGCTATTGTTTTACCCCATATGAATTCTGGAGGGCTATAATGTCCTTTTCCGTTAAAATAAACTAGATCTTCTGGATTGTCTTCTACTATGGTTACATATTGACCTTTCTTGTTCTTTAACCTGTCTCCCAAATCATTAGATTCCCAAATGCCATAAACTTTATCAGCACCACTATTGAATCCAGGTTCTACCAGATTAATCTCATCTCCAAATTGTGGTCCATTTTCGGTATCCCATAGTTTTCCTGTTAATGGATCAAAATCAATTCCAAAACTATTTCTAATTCCATAGGCATAATATAAGTTAAGAGGATATTCATTTCCAAGTATTCCTTCTCTACCATTATTATCTAGAACTGGATATCCATCTTGAGTTATTCTTAAAATTCCAGCTCTGCCATCCACGAATTTACCATCCTCAAAGTTTTGAGTCTTGGTTTTGTATACCTTTAGTGGAATAGTATCTTGGAAGTTTCCTACGGTAATATAAAGATTTTCATCAGGTCCTATTCTTATTATTCCGCCAGCATGAGAAGGGTCAGGAAATGAAGGAACACCAGCCAGCAATTTTGGATTTACAAGAACATTCTTTTGATTATCTAAATCATATCTATAAACACGATTTTCGCAATCTAGATTTTTTTCATTACATTTAATATAGTAAAGAAAGACATTATGTGTGAGCTTTTTATTTTCAATAAAAAAAGTGGTATCATAAAAATTTTTCTTCTCGCTAACAGCAATTCCTAGCAAACCCCGTTCATCTTTTATACTTGCATCAACATGTAAAAGTGGTTTTTCAAGGAGATTTCCATTTACTACTCTATTTACATTCCCAGTATTTTTTTCTAGAATTAAAAAGTCATCTGGACCTAAAAATGCCATGGTAGTAGGAAAGTCGAGTCCAGATACTACTAATTCTATTTTTAAATTGGGATCATAAAGTGTAATATTTTCTTCACTAAGAAGTTGTTGTTGGTCTTGTTGTTGTGCATAAATATTATAAAAACTAAAAAATGTAAGAGAAATAGATAAAAAAGATATCATGATCATGATCATATTTCTATACACTTCATTCTCTAATTAGAAAATAATGCTTCGAAATATATTAACTTAAGTATAGGAAATTAGGTAATTTAATCTTATAATAAAAATAGAAAAGGAATTCTATAATAATTTAAATAATTCTCCTAAAAATGAAATAAACTATTTGATATTAACAAATATATATAAATACTTATCCTATGGTCAATTAATAGAAAGATATTTTCTATTGTTTTCTATAGGGACATATAATCTAACTGAAAATATCAAATAGATTTATTTAATGATGATAGTTGTGAATATTCCCTATAGAAGGTATGTCTACAATATAGATAGTTGTGATATTCATAGGAAATGCTAATTAATTAAGATTAAGTATGATATTTACTCCTTAAACACCAGTATTGCAATTCTCCTTTAGAAAAGGAATTCTCACTTCATTTCTCTTCCTCTTCCTTCTTCTTGTTGATCCTCGTCTTCTTTTTTTTATTGTTGTTTTTGTTTTTGTTATTTTTTATTTTTCTGTTGCATAAAATGACTTATTAATGTGAATGTGAGAACACCTATAGCAAACCCAATGATCAAAGTATGATAATTTCCTTGATTTGATGATTTGACCATTATAGAAAATGCTATTGTTCCTAAAAATATTCTACTTGCTATACCTACTATATTTGATTTGATCCTGTTAGATATATTTATAGAAGTTGCCAAATATGCAGCAATTGGAAAAATAATAGCCAAAGAAAAACCAGCGAATAATACAGTAATTATAGGATTATTTGTTTCCATGATATTACTTTACCTTAATAATCATGAAATAGAAAATAAAATGAACAATATATAGATAGCAGCAACCTAATCTATTCTTAAAATAATAAACAATCATTTACAAATTCAACTCAAGCAATGAAACCAAAGATGGATAATTCCTTTATTTTGCTTACTGGATAACTAAAAGCCATAAAATAAAAAAGCAACATGAGTTTTTGTCAGACCTGATAAGAGATTGCAATATCAAAGTACATGGAAGTCAATATCATATATATTTAATGATAGTATACAATTAATTGTCTATTATGAACTTCCTGAAGGTCAGAGAGAAGAAGTGAAAAGGAATTTGATAATTTTGTTAGAAACCAAGTAGTTTTACAAAGAAATCAATTTATCCATAAAAAAATGATTTGATACTTTGAGACTCTCAAAACTATTGATTCGATTATACTGCTTTTTAGTTGTTTGTAGTGTAGTCAATGAAGATACAAACTCCTACTATTACTATTACTAGAACTAGTTACTATAATACATCTATAAAATAATATTTGAGTAAAAAGACTATTGAAAAAGACAAAAATAATTTTAGATATCCAATTATGTTATAGCAATGAATCGATGAGAAAAAAGAGAAAAACTAACTAATAGATTTTATTTATTGGTTGGATTAGATTATCCTGCTTAAATAAACTTCATTTTTGGAAACGTAGTAACTAAGAAAAAGGATTTCTATACTTATCATATCTATTAGTTATCTGCTTTAACAATCCTAATGAGAAATAAGTTACTTAAACTACTTCAAAAAATTAAATAAGAAAATATACTAGTTGAAATGACATATGTTTATGATAATTCACTTACTTGTACGATATCACTGTATATCTAGATTCTATATTGAAATAGATGACTACTATAATAGAATAAAGAGTGTTGGAAAGATGGATGACGAAAAATGAGATAATCTAAAATGAACCTTGATAAAAACAAATCAACAAAGATCCAAAAAATTACAAATAATGGATTGACATGGATAGACATACAACAGCCTAACAGGGAAACTATTGTTGATGTGCTTGAAACTAACAATTATCATCACTTTATACATGAGCTGAATATTGAAGACTGTCTCTCAAAGAATAACATTCCAAAGTTAGACCGATATAAAGAATATATCTTTTTGATGCTACATTTTCCTTCTGATATAAAGGCATCTATTGATACGGATAAAAATAAGTTGGTGAAAGGAAAAAGAAAAGGAAACTTAATCAGAAAAGTATTGCATCCCAAAAAATCGTTATCATCATCTTCCAGTTCTTCATCGTCCTCATCGTTATCAATGCATATCAGTCAACTGTCAATATTTGCAGGAATGAATTTTCTGATCACAGTTCATCAAGGCGATCTTCGTTCGCTTAATGAATTATTTGAATCTTGTAAGCAAGAAAACAACAATAGCCGTAACAATATGAAAAGTGAATATATGGGTAAATCTTCTGGATATCTACTTCATTCCATTTTGCACATACTAGTAGATGACCTTTCGCATATACTAATGAAATTAAGAGGAAACCTCCAAGATATTGAAGAGGCAGTATTTGATTATGAAATTGAAGTTATAAAAGAAATTTCTTTAATAAGACGAGAAATTACAATATTAAGGACGGTTATATATCCTCTTAAAAGAATAGTAAATGCAGTTACAACAGATATACAAAAGTTTTCTGAAGAAGATCTAACTCACTATTATGAAGATGTACAGGATCACATTGACAAAGTAATTGAGGTTTTGGAAAGTTCTAATGCCACAATCGAGATCTATAAAGATACTGATTTTATGCTTAGTGCAGAAAAAACAAACAAAATCCTAGCAATTCTTACTGTACTATTTACATTTTCCATTCCTGCTACCGTAATAGGTACTTTCTATGGAATGAATATAAACTTGCCTGGAGGCATAGTGGTTGGAGCATGGACATTCCTAGGAACGTATACAACGCTTATAATACTTTTGATGATAACAGTGATTCCTACAATGATTATGTATATTTATTTTCTCAAACTAGGATGGCTTAAATATTAGTCTCTAAGTAATACCATCAATTCTATTTCCAATAATATATAAACTTGTGTTAGAAATTCTCTAAAAATGAAAAGTAGAAATGAACTGGAAATACTTCTTCCAGAGATGACTTGATAAGAAGGATTTTAAGTATTAGTACTCTAAAGCAAGAGATTTATTTCATTTCTTATAGGAATTACGATGGCTATATTGATATAAAATATCTAAATCTAAAAAGCCTAAATTTTTAAAATAATAGATGATAACCTATAGAACTATATAATCTATTTTGAACTTCATTTAATTAACATAGACTTGATAATATTTGAAAATATCAAAAACATATACACATATTAACTTGCCAAATACAATCACTTGATAGAATTATCTTGTTAACATTATTAGCTTTTTTGATAAAATTACATGAGAATCTTGAAAGAGTAGATAATAAGACTAACAATTATATTAAAAACTCAAATGAAAAAAATATTCATGATATAAGAACATCAATTAGAAGATTTAATGCTTCTTTTTTAACATTACCTAAAAGATACAGAAAAGGATGTTTATTATCAGACTATAATCGGCTCGCTAATGAATTCTTTAAAATAAATAGTGAAATCAGAGATATAGATATTATTCATGGAAAATTAAAGAATTATCCTGAAACTGATCAAAGAAATATTGCAATTGATTTATTAAAAAATAATAGACAATCAAAATTAGAAGGTGCAAAAACTATTGCTTTAAGTCTAAAAAATATGAATTCAAAGAAAATTCTAGAAAAAGTTGATATAACAGAAAAAGAGTTGCAAAAAAGATATAGCAGAATTCATATTATTTTGATAAGAAAAATAGAGACAAATTTTTTAATTGTTATTACAAATCATTTAAAGATAGAAGAACTACATGAATTAAGAAAAGATTGCAAAAAACTTAGATACTTATTGGAATTATTGGGAAAAGAGAATAATAATGCTATTGCAATGGTAAAAATTCTTCAAAACATTCAAGATATTCTTGGTAGTATTCGAGATTATGATATTACTATTGATTATTTAAAAAAATTTGAACCTAGTAAAGAAATTCAAGAAATAATTAATAATGAAATAGAACATAGGAGAGCAAAATATGAAGAATTTTTAAGATTTTGTAAAAGACGTTTACATATATCCAAAAATTCATTTTTTATAAGGATTAAAAGTTTTACCTTAAGAAATAAGTGATTGTTTTCTCTCTATATTTATCGCTAAAGTAAAAAGCTATATGACATATTTACAATACATTTTTTTCTGTTCAAATAATTAATTGCTACAGTAAATTATTTTCATGTTTATCCTAATTGAATTGTAGCCAATACAATAAAGACTACTAATTTTATATTTGTCCTGGATAAAATAAAGAGAGAATGGTAAAAGGTATTATTTCTCCACAGTTGAAAGGTATAGATTAATTAATTATAATAAATTTTGATTAACAAGTAATTATAATGATAGTATATTTACCATAGCTTGTTATTATGTACTATAACAGAAAAAGCATCTATACCACTTAGTATATATTTTCTAATCAAATCGCTTTTGGAATGCTTTAAAGTATTTTAACATTATATATATTAAACACAATAGGAAATATTTTTTCCTGTTTATATGATATTATAAGTAAATAGAATTAGAAAATATAGGCTAATTGGTATAATACATTAATAGTAGTTTTATTATTTGGGTTTTCAGTATTAGAAATATCAAACGGAAATGAATAGAAAAGAAAAACTAATTTTATAAGTATATAAGAGGTTTTAAACAAGTCACAATTCATATTAAAAGAGGATATTTTATTTTTCTTGTTAGCTACTTCTTCAAAATACTATATCTTTTACATAGTTCTATAGTTTAAGACTTCATTATAGATATTAATATCAAAAACTATGGTATTCACAATGTCGAATCTCAAAAATAATAAAAAAGAAAATAATATTGAAAGAGACTCAAAAGAAAATACAGAAAGAAATTTAGATCTACAGAGACGACAACAACAAATAGAGAATATAACAAATAATATTTCTTCTAATATTAATAATAGTCAATCTAGTATATTTTTAGATAAAAGTCAAGAAGAAACAAGAAATATGTATAAAAATAATATTGAAAGAATAAATCAATTTCAGAAACAAATTATTGATAATAATAAGGAATTTTCAACAAAAGTATATTGAATTGCAAAAAAATATAATCAAAACCTTTCAATCCAACTATGGTCAAACTCTCGAAAATATCTATAATTCTTATTGGAATAATTTCCAGATTCCTGAAAGATGTACTGAAACATATAATACCATCAATAGGAATGTAACAGATGATATCACCAATAGAACAAAATTCATAAATGAAATTGTAATAGGAAATATAGAGACATTTAACAAATCCATTGAATCTGTATAAAGATATTTCAATGATACAATTCAAACCTATTTTGACTACATAAGAAATTTAGAAAGATCCTGTAACAAATAGTTCAATAAATTTTTTTATTTAAACTATTCCAATATTATTATTTATCAATTTTATATTAAATAAAAGTATTAATCAGGTAATAAAGTACAAAAAAGGCAACATAAATTTGCATATAATTTTATTTAACTATAATGTCTTTCTTTAATTAACAGGTTCTGCTTCAAGTTCTTTTGACTGAAAAACCAGGTTAGAAGACATGTATAATAATAAATGAGTCTCAATGAACCTGTTATTGCGTTTTCATGCATGAATATAATTTATAGTTTATCTAATCTATTTTGAAGATAAAAATAACTATCAATTTGAAATAAAAGATCTGTTATCCTGGTAATTGTACCATTTGAATTTTAATGAATCAAATGTAAAGCAAGAATAATATCAAAAGTCATAGATTCAACTAAAGTTAAAATATTATATTACATTTTCGTATATTAAGGTAGAAATCTTTTACATCCACAGTCACTAGAATTACATTCATCTAAATTCGAATGATAATATTTTTCATGACCACAAGAACAAAGATCAGGAAAAATAAAACAGATGCTTTTTACATTGGAATTAACTTCATAATAGTTATTTTTGAAATATCGTCTTTTCATTATGCCTCATTTAGTTCAAAATGATCAATTATATTCCCTTCATTTGTATGAAATTCTCCTACTATCGTTTTACCATTATTTTCTATATTAATATTTAAAAAGCCAAATTCGCTTTCCTGAATAACATAATATCCATGTCTTTCTTTAACAGGATCTAGTTTATCTCCTGCAGTACCCACTGTTAAAAATACAATTCCATTAGTGGGAGGATATTCTAACTCGTTATATTCAGTAATTATTGGTTGAGGCTCTACTTTTTTATTTGTGATCATTTCATATTCTTCATTGTACAATATAGGATATGTTCTTTCATAATACTGATTATGACTTGATATTACCAAGTCTACATCATATTGTTGAAAGAGTTGTTGATATATATCACGTAGTTGTTCTGCTTCCTTTTTGTCCTGTTTAGTTGAATAAAGAGGTTTATGTTGATGAACTATTATCCAATCGATATTTGGATCCTCTGTTGTTTTTATCAAATCTTGATTGATAAATTCATATTGTTTGCTTCCTGTTTCATAAGGATGTTCTGTTGACATACTTATGAAATGCACATTTTTAAAGTCATGAGAGTAATATGGACTTTTTATATCGTGGTAATCAACTATTTGTTTATATATATTCGCAAATTCAGCATCATGATTTCCTACTGCTATACGCATTATATCATTTAGTGGTTTTGACATTTCAATCCAGCAAGAGGCAGATGGAGAATCCTTTACATGATCTCCTGTGGTAATTATCACCTCAGGGGCTATGGAAAGGATGTTTTGAATAGTTTTTTCTGTTTCTTCATTACAATACCAATCTCCTACTGCAATAAAGTTATAATCTCCAAAAGCGAGAGTAGCATTTTGCTGGTTATCTTCTATAGCATATACGTAATTAGTATTAGTTAACAAAAAGAAAAACACCCCGATCAACATGACAAAAACAATAGATAAAAAAAACTTATTTTTATTATTCATTTTTCAGATCACTTTACATATAATATAGTATAAAAAATAAATAATAGTATTGTTGTTATTCTATATAGTCAATAAAAATAATAGTATTGTTGTTATTCTATATAGTCAATAAAAAAGTAGAATCTTAAAATGAAACTATATAAAGGAAAATAAAGTATTGTTTTTATATATTCTATATTGTTAGATACTATTAATAGAAATTTCAGGTAACAAATACTATATACAATTCATAGTTTCAGTTATACAAATATAGACTATTAGGAAATATAGTAGAAATGTAAATAAATTAGTAATGGTTATTATAAATAAAGATTCATTGATATGATTTAATCCTATGCAAAGTAGTTATAGAGTAAGTGAATAAAAAACGCTCCTTTCTCTTACTCTAGAACTTTGCATAAAATAATATTTTTACTATAAATTATATATTAAAAATGAATACAGTAAATAAACAAGTTAATTATAAAGATATTTGAAAGCCATAATAAAAAAAATTTTATCATAAAAAATACGAATAATTGACTATTGTTAATTAAGGTATATAGAGATATTAACATTATTAATTTCTTGTTATTCTCTTATATCTAAATAGTTTATTGACTAAAAAATAAAATAAAACAATATGTAACATCTATTAGTGATTTGAAAACATGAATATATTAGAAATAGAATTTCCATTCAAAATAGAAGCTAAAACATCAAAATCTAATGACAAAACAAATGTCATATACTCAATTGCTGAACCATATCATAATTGTTGTATTGATAAAAAGGAAATGATAATAGAGCAAATCAAAGCTTGTGAAAATCTATCGAGATTTACTAACAAAAAAAACGACATTTTAGCTCTAGAAAAGGAAATTTCTGAACTAAAATTGGCTCTTGACATATTGCATTAGCTAAAAATAATTTAATTTTATTAATACATACAATAATATTGTAAATTTATAGTGATTGATTTAATATTAGTTTCATTTAATACTTATACAATGATATCTCAATTCTATTAAACTATCATGAAATAACAATTATTTTTTTAATTTTTGCTATATAAACAAGTATTACAATATTTCAAGAATAAAATATAATATTGCAATCAATATCCAATTGTCAAGTAACAGGATAATATATAATATTTTATTATTATAGTTGCAAATGTTTACTAAATTAATTATAAAATATTTTTTAGTTATTTAATCTTTATTAGTAATATTATAATATTAGCAGTAAAATTATATTTAGATATAATTTATTTGATATTCAAAAAAATTAATAACAATATAGTCTAAATACTATAGAAAATCATTATAGATATACAATTTTTATAATAACCAAATTTTAAAATTATAAAAAACAAGAAAAAGATATGCAGAAAGAAAAAATAACTTTTAAAGAATGATAGAATAATCTTCCAGATACTTTACGTAAAGACTCTATGAGAATAGCAGAAAATGATAATATAGATTCCTCTAGTAAATTAGATTTTATGCTAACGACGGTTTAATTAAAGACAATTTTATTATAGAGAAATCTGTTGGTAAAAATTTTGATGATGATAAAATATTCAATAATTACCTTCCTAATTTGAATACAATTTCTTACAGTGAAAAAATGTAATTCTATTAACTTATCGAAAATTAGTTTTTTTAAATTTGTTTTTATCTAAGCTATAAATAATAGAATACAATAATTTCAAGCAATATAATGCAATCATTCTATTTCTTAATAATACTTCTACAAATAGATTAAACTATTAAATTACGCTAATTCACTTTTTTTTAATTGATAATAAATATCTAGAATTATTTAATTTTAAATAAAACATAAAAAAATTTACTATTCTTCACATGGAACAGACATGGATATAATAAATTCCTTTTTGCCTGGATCTGCATTACCATCATTGTCAGCATCATCAAAGAATTGAATTTCGTATTTTCCTTCAACTAATCCTGATTCTGATTCAATATATGCAGATTCAAAAAATCCACCTGTACTATTTGTTGAAAAATAACCATATGTAGGAATTTCTTGTGTTTCTGGATGAACTAATTTCCAACCAACATTACTATTTGGTTCAAATCCATTTACATTCAGTTTCATTCCGTATCCAGTAACATCACCACACCCAGGCGAGACTATAGCATTTGGTTTCAGCTGTGCATTTACGTTAATAAATAATGAAAAGGAAGAAGATAGAAGTATTGCAACAAGTATAAAACTAACGACTATATTTTTCATAATTATTATTATACAGCTTTAATTATTTAATTTTTCCATGTATATTTTCGTTGAAATAAAAATAGAAAAAAATTTAGATTTTATATATATAGTTTATTTATCTAGTAGTTTATCAGTCATAATAAAAGCAGATAGATAAAGTGTAGTCTGTAGCTTAATTCATCATTGTTCACTTTTATGCTTGAATTTGATCTGGTTTTTGTGTTTACAATGCGATATATTTATTGTAAAGCATAATCTTTAGACCGGCTTCAATTTTCTGTGCACTA
>JAATVJ010000159.1 GCA_014523515.1 Nitrososphaerales archaeon TH1177
GCATCTGTATCGATACCAGAGCATGGTACTACTTTTTTCTTCATAGAGGATTTATGCCATACATGACCTTTAGCCTTTATAAGAGTACTATCTGCTGAGAGAGAATAGATGGATCAATTATTTTATCATGCACAAAAAGTTTACCCATTGTAGTAATTCTGTTTTTGATATCATTAGATATCGTAGCAAGACGTCTATCAAATGTTTGTCTGTTAGGTATTCTGGATAGTCCACATACTCTCATTACCTTTTTGTTATATGGCATCTCCATTGCAAGGTATTCATGCATTGCTCTGTTGGAATCCAATCTAAACCATATACGTACTACAAAACATCTTAGGATAACAGTAGGAGAATAGACATATGGTCTACCACGTCCTCCTCTATTATTATGTGGCCAATGAATCAAACCAATCAAATACAAAATACTAATTAGAATAGATGTAGATCTTTTCTGCTGTGCTGGTTTGTTGGTTTGTATGGTATTTCACCAAAACATCATACACCAATAAACTAGCTTTATTCGTTATGAAAATGGAATAATTATGACCCAGCCTCAATTAGTTAAGAAATTATGTGTTGTCATAGTCTGAACTAGTAGAGAAATGAAGGATATTTGGAAGATAATTGGTTATCCAGACTTTGACTTGTGGTTTTATGTCAAATGGTTTTTTAGATTAGATTAGGCAGAATAATTTAGTGCTAATCTACATTTATTAATTCTTGAAATTTTCATTCTCTGTCTTGAAGATGATATTGAATAAAAATTTTACCATTAGATTCAAAAATATAGACAATTATATAGTTTTGATACTCAACAAAAAATATTAATATAATTAGTTTAAATCTTATGCTATTTTAAATAAAAATAACTTATCGATTTACTAATCCTCTTATTATTGTTTTGAGATTGGATTATTTCAAGCAGTAAATTTCTTTCATATTCTTTCTTTGATCTAATTGAATACGAATCTCCAAAGCAATACATACCACATTTCCTTTTCTTTGAATTACCTTCTTTTAATGGATCAAATTGATAGGAGCAATTTTCGCATTTCATATAGATAGTATAGCAATATAGTTATATAAATATATAGACTTATAGTTTTATATTATTATAAATTAGAATAAATAAAGAAAACTAGAAATACAAAAGTATAGAATTATAATTAGAATATTTGGAGCCAAAAAAAGTAGTATTTCGTTTAGATCATGATATTCTCAAAGACATTAAACGAATAGCAGTAGAAAAAGAAGTAACACAAAATGATCTATTTGTTGAAGGCATGAAATTTATTCGAGAAAAATATAAAAATTTATTGAAATGATTTTAGAACCTCAGGAATAGAAGTCAAAATAGTTTCAAATTAATCTATTACACAATAGTCTGGAAGGTTGCATATTAGTTATATAAGGAATGTCCTGAAAAAAATTTCTAGAATGCTTTGGAAATAGATATTCATCATACTGTCAGATATACGTAAGTTAATGTCAAAGAAAGGAATGAGCCTATAAAATATTTTTAGAAACACTTGAAGAAATTGATAAACATGAACAGGAACTAATATAATAGAAGCAAATTAAAAGACTCTTTTAGAATATATTCTCTACCTCTCTCCCTCTAGCAAAGTATCTTTCCTATTAATAAAATACTGTTATTGTGTTTGAATTATGCCAAACCTTGATCCCTGGATAAATCAGTATGAGAATGACCAGCAAATAACTACTATAACAACAATAGCAGAAAAAGCAACAAATAGTAAGTTTGAAAATCATTTATTATCTGTTAAGACTGAATGTCAAAAAATAATTGAGTTTAACTATCATCAACATCCTACCTTTCTTGAACGTTATCAAAAGATTATAGAAATGATTGATTGGACTTTGGAAAGATATAGAATTATAATTCAGAGAAATAAGATTCAACAACAAAATGAAAAAGATCTAGTAATAATAAATAGAATTAGAGAAGAACTTGACGAGAAAAGAAAAATTGCTATATACAAAAATAAGCAGTCTGAACTAAGAGACGAAGTAGCAATGTATAGACTTGAAGAAACTACTATTGATTATGTACTATCTGAAATACGTGAATTTGTTTATAAGTAAATTAGGATAATTAAAGAAGTGCAGATCGAATTGAATCAAAATAAAGAGCACAAGAAGAAATGTCTAATTCAATAGTTTGTAATAGAGAGGTTTTACTTATTGAAAATAACTAATAGTTATAAATTTGAAAGTAACATTACTGCATTAAATAATGGCACGATAATAAACAAACCAAAAGGTTATAGATTTCAAATAGGTGATTATCTCATGTATAACAAGGAAAAAGATTTCTATTATAATCTCAGTTATGCACAGATTAAAAATTTGTATTGGAATAGTGATTTGATTGTTGGATATGTTGCTAATGATGAATTAAATAATAATAATGGTAACAAGGATAAAACTTCAATGATAGAATTGTCCAGAAGTGACTAATGGAAATAGAAATGAATTCTTCTAATAATATTAATCCTAAACCATGCAATTATGGCTGTAATACCAGGATATATTGGAATGCTACAGAAAATACATTTTTTGAAGTGTTTAGTGGTAAAAGACATTCTTGTCCTAACCGTTCAACCAAGAAGAAATCGGTAATAACACAAACTACTACAAATAATAAGCCAAAGTATTACAATGCTAATAGTAGATCATTTACTACTAGCGTACCTAAACCAAAAATGTCTAATTCTCTTGAACTGTTACAAGGTCCTATAGTAGATATTCAAAGGAAATATGAGATTTTGAGTGATATCGTTTCAGAAGCAAATGGTAAAGTTCATGGTTCTCAATCGTATATAGTTACTGCTGCAAATAATAATTCTACTATAATATCTTTAATCATATATTATGAAGTTCCTGCTGAAGGTAAAAGAGACGAAGTCAAGCAAAGGTTTGAACAATTTGATAGAAATACAGTGTTTATGCATAATAGATAGAAATAGGGGGTAAGTGCGAAATTTGTTAATTTTTGTAGGCATGACCAAAAAATCTCTAAAATCTCACTTGCCAATAACTATTTAGTTGGTATAGGAAATAGCAGTAGTAATTGGTAATGATGGATGGCCATTATATAACTACGACTGAAAAGGAAGAAGTAGAAGAAGAGACTTTTTCTAGTGAGGACCAGATCTCCGATTATATATCGATTCCAGGACTTAATACTAGATTCAGTCTTGATGGCAAGGATTTTGATATTTTTATAATTAAGGAATTGATGGATAATGCATTAGACTTCATTGAATCTAATGCAAAAGAATTTGTTAATGGGAAACGTCCTTTTATTCATGTAATTATAACTCAAGAAAAAAACGATGAAGTAACTAAAATTATAGTAAGAAATTCCAATGGCGGCATAAATAATATTTTCACTGATGAACATATTAACAAAATTTTTAATCTTAATGAATATTACAGTAGCAAAAAATACAGACATAAGATAAATAGAGGTGAATTGGGAGATGCTTTCAAGGCCATTTTATGTATTCCATATGCTATCGTTGTTAATAATACTGATAAAAAAACAACAAATACGAAAATTGGAACTATCCTTTAGAAATCAATATTTCAAATGATAATAGATCTATTAAAGTCAAAATAGATAATATTGATAAAATCAGAAGGAATGAAAAAATAAAAGTCGAGAAAAAATATGACCAATTCCAATATCGTAATAAAAATGAAATAAACGAGTATAATAATAACCATTTTACTGAAATTGTTGTTTATCTTCCCAAGATAGCAGTTAAATATTCTGAAATTTACAATCTTCTGAAAAAATATATCGTTTTAAATACACATATAGATTTTAATATTCAATTATTGCCGTCGCCATTTATTTATCAATCTAAAAAACAACAAGTATCACGTCAATATATGGCTACCCAAAAAATAAAGAATGATTGGAAAAACAAATTGAGTATATATTACTATTCTTTAACCGAGTTTAAACATTTAATCCGTAGTCTTGAAAAAAGTAAAGATAATCTAAATATATACGACAATTTTATTCATACTAATTTTAGGGAAGGTTGGAGACTTAAAAGAGATGAATTTTTCAACACATTAACTTATGGTGATTTAAAGAAAGATGACAAAAAAATTGAAGAGACTTATCAAAAATTAAAAGACAGTTTGCCACCAATAAAGGATCAGTCTACATCTCTAGTAGATTTGGAACTTCCATTTGATATGAATAAGAAAGCAAGAGAAAAAGCATTAAAAGAACGTCTAAAACAGGTATATAAAATTGAAGAAGATAGTTTTATCTATAAAAGATTTGATAGATATTATGAAAGTCCTAATAGTAGTGATAATAATAATGATAGTATCCAATTTCCATATAAGGTAGTATGTGCTTGATTAAACTACCCTTTAACTATTGATTGAGTAAATTATAGTAGTAGTAGTTAGAAAAATAATAATAGTCATCATTATCAATAAGATAGTTAGTTATATACTTATGAAGATACTTAATGCTGGGCCAGGTTTCAGTCAACCAATGACAGAAGATGAAACTGTATCATTTCTTACTTCTGGAAAAAGAAATATCTACATTGCAAGTTTAGATGAAAAGAATGAACCAAATATTCATCCTGTCTGGTATTATTTTGATCCGTCCAAAGAAAAATTTTATATTGAGACATCTAAACATTCAAAGAAAAAAAAGAATTTAGAAAATAATAAAATAGTATATTTTTGTGTAGATGAGCCCAACATACCATATAAAGGAGTGAGAGGAAAAGCAAAGATAGCCATTATTCAAGATATTGATAGTATTGTTCCAATTTCCGAAAATAATATGAAGAAATATCTTGGAAGTTTAGAGCATCCGATGGCAAAGGAATTGATTAGTCTTGCTAAAAGAGGTGAATCAGTAGCAATAGAAATCTCCCCATTGTATTTTTCAACATGGGATGATAGTAAAGTAAAATGAAAATCATAACCCCTTTGGAAAATGAATCATTCGCAATTTACAACTCACTCACAACTGAGTATGTAGGAGGTCATGGTATTGTTGTTTTGTTATGAAACTGTTTTGTGGTCAGTTATTATTATTGGATAGTTATTATTTCTTTTTCTTCATTTCACACCGAAATAGATCTAGAATATAATAACATTTTGAAATATTTAATATTTTAAAAAGCCATAGCCCTTTCCTCCAAAATAGTAGTAGGAGCACACGAGTATAACAATGGGGCTATGACTAGAGTTCTTTGGATTACAGAGTACATTATTCTATTAAATATATTATTTAATAATTTAATTGTCATAGCCCTCCTCCTCTTATGTAACCCAAGAACATTCGAGATGGAGGGGCTATAGAAAACTACGGAATTTGCCTTTGATGCTATGAGAGCAATATTCTTTAAATTATAAAATATATAAAAATCAGTGAACAAGGTTAATTACTAATTTATTATTATTATTATATTATTTTATGAAATCATTCTATTGTGCCACATCTTTATTTTTATTATTCATTATCCTAGTTAACTGTTTAATTAGATCTTCAGAGTTGATTGGCTTTTGAATAAAGTAATCTTCGTCAAATGTTCTACCTAACTCTGAACGTATTTTTCTAAATTCTTCATAATACAATTCACTTGCAGTTAAAAAGCAAATTTTTGCTTTAGGATCTTGTTCTCTTATTTTGGTATATAATTCGAATCCATCCATTTTTGGCATCTTTATATCAAGAATTACTAAATCATAAAAATTGTTTTGATAATTATCTAATGCAGAAATAGAATCGGTAAATGAATCTATTTGGAATCCATTGTCTTCTAAAATATTCTTTATTGTAAAAGTAATATCTGATTCATCATCTACTATCAATATATTTTTACCTTTTGTAGTAGACGTTTTTACATTCTCTTCTATAGTCAACTATCAATATCCTTTATTAAGATCATAGACAGTCATTAACACTTTTAGTTTACTAATAACAAAATAAAAATATCATAATTGATATTGAATTTATAATAATGACAGTACTAGTATTTTAATGATAATGGGTTTTAGATTTAATAGAAGATAAAGTTGTAATAGTGGATTTGTTAAAATCTGGCTCATTTGCAGAATATTTAGCAGTAAATTTATCACCAGGAAAATATCCATTTTTCTCGATTGCTGATCCTTCAAATATCAAGGGAGAAATGACTATTTTGCCATGAGAATAAGTAAATATCAATAAATAAATAAAATTTCTTTAATAATAATTATAATAGCCATAGCCCTCCTCCTAATGAATTACAAGTATGCAAAGCAGATTTTTGTAGAGGCTATGGTCTGGATATTGTTGAATGGATTACAGATCATATAATACGATATCATTAAACTATATAAAATTATACCATCTTTTAACGCTATTTTTTAACTGCTCTACCAAATACTTTGTTATCAATTATAACTGGAACTTCAATTACTATCGGTCTATTTGATGCTGCATTACTGAATGAAGATACAGTTGGTCCTCCAGGATTCCCTGTTACCCTAGTCAAAGGTTTGGACCGTAACCAATTCAGGTTTGAATCCTTCTCCCATTCTTACACCCTTGAAAGTTGTAGGGTAGTAAATAATATCTAACAAAAGTAAAAGAAAGCCATAGCCATTTTTATAGGAGCAAGATAGACAGGTTATGACTTGATGAGTTCTTACTTCTGGTTTTATATTAGATCTATTGCGTAATTAGCAAGGAATCAAAATATTCTGAAAATATAACTAATTTTTGTAAATTTTATAAATATAATAACATTATTCTCTTTTATCTTAGATCATATATGTAATATTTTACATGGTTGCTAATTATGCAATAGATCTATTATATACAAAATATTATTTAGCAATTCGAGATAAATTGTCTTGTTAATAATAAAAGAAAGCCATAGCCTCTATCTAAGTGGGTTACCATACTAAATAAAATGTTAATAGATAGAATTTTATCGGAAGATTTTATCATTAGTTAAATTTGTAACTTCATTTTTTAGCGTATCTACATCTACAGGTTTTTCAATTATTTTATCAATTCTTTCTATATACGAATTATCTTTTAAAAGATCATCCTTCACATATGCACTAACAATCATAGTTTTAATATTTGAATTGGAATCTTTTTCCCTTATTTTCTTTATTAAATCTAAGCCTGACATTTGAGGCATTTTATAATCTGTTATAACCAATGAACAATTAGAAATATTGTCATTCTTGTTAAGATAATTTAATGCTTCAACAGGACTATCAAAAGAGACTATTTGATAGCCATCAGATTTTAAGCATTCACTATAGAGAAAAAGTATATCTTTTTCATCATCAACTAATAATATGTATTTATTATCATTATTCAAAGATGTTATAGTAATATAATTCCTTATCTCACTATTATCTTTATAATTTTTAACTAGTTCTATTAAACTATTAGGAATTTTTCTTATGTTACAATAACAAAAAATTTTTTGATGTTGAAATATTATATTTTAGAAAATTGATTTGTTAAGATTATAAAAATCTATAATTAAAAACTGGTATCTATTTTGTATATAATTATGGATATTATCTTAAGTAAATTTAAATATAAAATTATATAAATTTTAATAACATAAAAAA
>JAATVJ010000160.1 GCA_014523515.1 Nitrososphaerales archaeon TH1177
CCTCCTATGTCTATTGTCTTTTGATTTTGCTTTAATAAATTAACAATTGCATTTTCAATTTTGGCTGCCTCAACAAATAATAAAGAATCTTGAAATTTGTCTCCTAACCATTCTAACATCATCTTAATGGAAAGAAATATCGATGATGGGTTAGCAATATTTTTTCCAGCAATATCAAAAGCAGCTCCATGAACAGGTTCGAATAAAGAAAAGTTTGGACCTACGTTAGCTGATGGCCCCATTCCTAAACCTCCAACTATCTGAGCTGCTTCATCAGAAAGGATATCACCAAAAAGATTAGTTGTAACTATAACATCAAAGTTCTCAGGATTTCTAATTAAATTCATAGCACATGCATCAACATATAATTCACTATACTCTATTTGAGGATATTTTTGAGCAACATCCCTACAAATATTCTTAAACAAACCATCACTCTTTCTTAACACATTGGCTTTATGAACGGAAACTACTTTCTTCTTTTCATTTCGAATTATTGCTGTTTTAAATGCATATTCAGCAATTCTTCTTGAGGCTTTTTCTGAGATGATTCGAAGAGCAACAACAGTTTCGGAATCAGCATAAAATTCCCATCCCAAATAAACATCCTCTGTATTTTCTCTAACTGTAACTAAATCAATATTGTTTGAAATTGATTTAATATTAGGAAAAGATTTAGCAGGTCTTATGTTAGCATATAAGTCGAAATATCGTCTTAAGAATATAATTACATCGGCCGCGCTTTCACCAACAGGACCTTTTAAAGATGCATCACTTTTTTTTATAGAATCAAGCGTGAAATCTGGTAAAGCTTTACCAAATTTTGATAAAGCATAATCTCCCGCATCCACTTCAAGAAGATTGAATTTGATTGAAGTTGTATCGTTAATAAATTCAAGAACCATTCTTGCACTTTTTATTAACTCTGGACCAATTCCATCGCCGGGGATTAATGAAATATTATATCTGGTCAACTTACTTTATATTGTAATTCAATTGTTTTTAAAAATTGTTTTTCTTAAATATAAAATCCTGTTTTGCCCAACGTAGATTCTTTGTCCACTATGGAAAAAGCCATCTTCTAAAATTTTATCCTAGTGACTATGATCTAAGGTTCAAAGATATAGGTATTTATCAATAAATTTGTATTCTATTATTTAAAAAGTAAATGTTATTTTATTTGATGTAAATATATATATATCATTTAGATTTAAAATTATTATTTATTACCATTAATATTGTTTTTAAATACTTAAAGAATAATTGTTTCAAAAAAAACAATTAGAAAAAGGTTTTTTTAAAAAGAAATCTTTGGTTCATATTTTCCAAATACAGATTGAAAAGCATTACTAATCTCGCCGAGTGTAACTTTATTTTTTACTGCATGTATGATATGTGGCATTAAATTTTGATTGTCTTTTTCTGCATTCTTAATTAAAAGTTCTATTGCGTGGTCAATTTTAACTTTATCTCTATTTTTCTTAAACTCCTTTAACCTCATAATTTGTCTGTTCTCAATTTTAGAATCCATGACATTTAGAGAAGGTTCAATATCATGGCGATCTTGATATTTATTTACTCCAACAATAATTCTTTTTTGTTCATCTATTTCTTTTTTCAAAGAATATGCATTCTTCCTTATTTCATCTTGGAAAAATCCTTTTTCTACAGCAACAAGAGCTCCACCCATTTTATCTATTCTTTTTAGGTATTTATTAACTTCTTCCTCTATTTGATTAGTTAAAGACTCAACATAATAAGATCCTGCTAAAGGATCAACAGTTTTTGTGACCCCAGTTTCAGTAGCTATTATTTGTTGTGTTCTCAAAGCTATTTTTACTGATTCTTCTGTTGGTAATGCTAGTGCTTCATCTCTTGAATTAGTATGTAAAGATTGACATCCTCCTAATACTGCAGCAAGGGCTTCTGTAGTTACTCTTACAATGTTATTGTCAACTTGCTGAGCAGTTAGGGATTCTCCACTAGTTTGAACATGAAAACGCAAAGTACATGATTTAAAATCTTTAGCATGAAATCTTTCTTTCATTATTTTAGCATATATGCTTCTGGCTGCTCTAAATTTGGCTATTTCTTCAAAAAATTCCATAGTACAACAAAAGAAAAATGAAAGCCGTGGTGCAAAATAGTCAACTTTAAGTCCTCTATCTACACAAGTTTGAATATATTCAATTGCATTTGCAAAAGTAAATGCTAATTCTTGAGTAGCATTAGATCCTGCTTCACGCATATGATATCCAGAAATACTAATTGGATACCATTGAGGAACATATTTTGAACAGTATTGAATCATATCTCCAATTAAACGAATTGATGGTTTTGGTGGATAAATATATGTATTTCTAGCTATATACTCTTTTAAAATATCATTTTGAGTTGTTCCTCTTAAAGAAGTAGGTGGAATTCCTTGTATCTCTGCGACGGTTATATATAAAGACAATAATGTAGAAGCAGTTGAATTGATTGTCATAGAGGTACTTACTTTATCTAATGGAATAGCATCAAAGCACGTCAACATATCTTCAATTGAACTGATTGCTACACCTGTTCTTCCAACTTCACCTTCAGATTGTTGATTATCCGAGTCTCGTCCTGTCTGCGTAGGTAAATCAAAGGCAAGAGACAAACCTGTTTGACCATGATCTAAAAGAAACTTGAATCTATTATTAGTTTCTTCGGCACTTCCAAATCCGCTATATTGTCTCATAGTCCAGAGACGTTCACGGTACATCATATCGTGGATTCCCCTGGTAAACGGATATTTACCAGGTTTTTCATCTTTAATATTCTTCTTTGCAATACTGCTTCTATTGTAAACTGCTTTAACTGAAAAACCAGAGTCAGTTTTTATTTCTTCTTCTTTAGACATTTTTTGTTTTGACATCTTTAATTTCCAACTCCTAATGATTTTTGATATTTTTTGGATATTGATTAATTATATTGTTTAAGAGTCCGGAAGTAAGATCATCTGCTGCTTGATAAGGATCTACTTTTTTATTTTGTATTTTATCAATTAAATTATGATATGAAGGATTATGCTCCAACATGCTTAAGATTTTATCTTCGAGGATATTTAAAACCATATCTTTTAATTCAATTTCTAATAATCCTAATTCTTTTTCTTTGAAATTATTAACTCGATCATTAAGCATTTTATTTATATTTTCTGCTACTTCTCTGATCCCAATTCCAGTTTTTGCTGAGCATTTCAGTATAGTAGGCTTTTTTTCTGTTTCACCAATTAAATCCTTTAGTGTATTAAAAAGAGTATTGGCACCTTCTATATCTGCTTTATTTACTATATATATATCTCCTATTTCAGTAATTCCTGCTTTAATAGCTTGTATCTTATCTCCTGTATTAGGAGTAAAAAGAACTATTGTAAGATTTACTATTTTGGATACTTCTATCTCTAATTGACCTGCACCTACACTCTCAACTATTATTAGGTTATAACCCGCAGCATCAAGAATTCTAACTATATTTCTTAGTGATTTTGAAACTCCTCCAATAGCACCTCTCGAGGCTATGCTTCTCATAAAGACATCAGAATTATCTATTATATTGCCTTGCATACGGATGCGATCTCCGAGAATTGCACCCCCGGTTATTGGACTTGTAGGATCTACTGCAATTATTGCTATTTTGTACCCAAATCCTTTAAATTCTTCTACCAATTTGCCAATTAAAGAGCTTTTGCCGGAGCCTCCCGGACCAGTAAATCCAATAGTCATTGCTTCTCCTGTCTTTTTAAAAATTTGACGAATAATTTCTTGATACTTTCCTTCTTCATTATCTATTATAGAAATTGCTCTTGAAAGTGCACGTCTATCTCCTTTTAAAATTCCCTCTACTATTTTTAGCAATATGTTATCTAAAATTTTAGTATATAACTAGTTATAAATAATATTTCAATTGAAAATTTAAATTTAATTCGAATTAATGATGAAAGAAAACTTATATCTTTATTTGTATAATTTTGTCTATAATTAAAAATAAAGTAAAATAAGATAAAGATTTAAAATCCCAGTGGCTAATTATTATTAGAATATGACCATTAACCAAACTCAACAAGTCAAACGTATTAGAATTTTAGTTGCAAAAATGGGTTTAGATGGACATGATCGTGGAGCATTGGTAATATGTAGAGCATTAAGAGATGCAGGAATGGAAGTAATTTATTCTGGATTATTTTGTACTCCTCAGCAAGTTGCAAAAACTGCTATTGACGAAGATGTTGATGCTATTGCAATGAGTTTACTTAATGGTGCACATTTAACATTATTTCCTAAAGTTGCAAAAATACTAAAAGAACAAGGTATTGATGATATCTTACTTATTGGTGGAGGAATAATTCCTGAAAAGGATAAAAAACTATTAGAAAAGGAAGGAATAACGGGAAACTTTGGTCCGGGAACACCATTATCAATAATTATCAGTCATATTAATTCAAGTATTAAGAAAAAAAGAGAAATATAAAAATAAGATAATAATAATAAAGTAAATTTTTAATTTAATATAATAGTTATTGTAGATACATCTTAATTTCTAAAAAAATGAAATTAATTTATGTAGTTATTATTGAAGTATGGATGTTATCTTCATTCACCAGTAGAGTTTTGTCCAGTTCGGGAAGTGGGAATTTCTATAAACGGAGTGGCGCCTTGTCCGCCTCCACCAAGAACCAAAGGCAATTGACCATCCCATCTTTGGGCCTTAAGCCATTCTAGGTATGTTGGACTTGTCCTCAATTGCTGATCAATAATACTGATAGCTTCAGACTCACCTTCGGCTTTTAGTACATTTGCTTGTTTAAGACCGGTAGCTTGTGCAATTGCTGCTCTTTGTTCTCCTATTGCTTTTGCCTCTGTTTGATTAGCTTCTATTTGGATTCTACGTAATTCATTTTGTGCTTGCAAAGCTCTCTGTTGAGCTTCCACCTTAGCTTCTATAGCTTTGGTGAACTGTGTTGAAAACCTGAATTCAGTAATTGACAATGTTTCTAGTACAATATTATAATTAGAAAGCCTGGCTTGTATTTGCTGTTCAATTTGATTCTTAACTGTCTCTCTGTTGGTGATTAATTCCTCAGCATTGAAACGAGCAGTAACTTGTTTTACTGATTCTTGGATTGCAGGTAGTATAACTCTATTAGCATAATCATATCCCAATTGTCTATAAAGTAACTGCGCTGCCTCTGGTCGTATATGATAATTGAGAGCAACTTCTGTACTAACTTCCTGAAGATCTTTGGAAGCAGAAGTAGAACTCACAACGACCTTTTGAGTTCTGACTTCAAGTGGTATTACCTGATCACGAAATGGAACTACAAAATGAAGACCTTCATCAAGACTAGTATTTGGTTCAACTGCGCCAAACTGCAATAATACTCCTCTATGTCCTGCATCAACGGTCTTGACACTTGCAGTTACTAAAACTATTACAATAATTAACCCTATAACAGCAGGAATAATGACTCTAAACAACGATTTATTGTATCCTGAAGTAGAATATGATTCTAACGGTTCACCTTCAGGAGTTACGCCCCCTCGAGGATATTGTCTTCCAAAACCGCTAAATGGGCTCTTTTGGCCTATACCATATCGACGTTTGTAAATCTGATAGGCAATAATACCTATAATTATAATTGTAAAAGCAATTCCAATAATTCCACTAATTTCAACCATTATTTTATCTCCTTATTAATTAATAATTGATATTATTTATTTATAAATTAATATAAACCATTAGTTCCATACTAGCCAATAGAAAATAACTTTAATTTTGACAAACTTTAATTTTAACAATTAATTTAAAATATATTAAGAATTAATTGCTTTGTTCTGGCCACATCATGTTTCTCATATCTTTGCCGACTTTTTCAATCTGATGATTTTCTATCTCTCGCATGTATAATTTGAAAGCGTTCTTACCTTCATTTTTGTACCTAGTTAGCCATTCTTTTGCAAATTGTCCTGATTGTATTTCAGATAAGACATCTTTCATCTTAGATTTAGAAGATTCATCTATCACACGTGGACCCCTTGTTAATCCACCAAATCGTGCTGTTTCGCTGACACGATTGTACATTCCAGTAAGTCCATACTTTTGGATAAGATCTACTATTAATTTCAATTCATGTAAACATTCAAAATATGCTACTTCTGGTTGATATCCCGCTTCAACTAAGGTTTCAAATGCATTCATGACCAAAGAATGAGTACCTCCACAAAGATCAACTTGTTCTCCAAACCAATCAGTTTCTACTTCTTCCTTGAAAGTAGTTTCTATTACTCCGGGTCTAGTACTACCAATTCCTTTTGCTAAAGTAAGAACACGATTTAACGCAGTTCCAGTATAATCTTGATATACTGCAACCAATGAA
>JAATVJ010000161.1 GCA_014523515.1 Nitrososphaerales archaeon TH1177
AAAATAAATCCAAAGAGTCCTTCATATTGTGACCAATGTCATAAGGAATCTATAATTTTTGATAATTCTGCAAATGAATTTGTTTGTTCTTCTTGTGGATTTGTAATTAATAATGAGTTATTATCTAATGAGAATATTCAAGGCTACATTATTCAATCAGATTATAATGATAGAGCTAGAACAGGAATGCCTGAATCTTTAGCGGTACACCATAAAGGATTATCAACATTAATAGGAATAGGTGATACAGATGCAAGAGGTAAAGCTTTACAACCAAAACAAAAAATGGAAATTCAACGACTCAGAACATGGAATAGCCGATCTCAACTTAATGATTCTGTATCTAGAAACTTAGAAAAAGCCTTAAAATTTTTAAATAATTTTGGAGACAAGCTTTGTGTTAATCATGCAGTAATTGAAAGTGCTGCATATATTTATAGAAAGGCTGCAGTTAAAAAATTAGCGAAGGGGAGATCAACAATTGGGTTAGTAGGGGCGTCGCTATATGCAGCATGTCGAGAAGCTTCAACTCCTAAGACTATTTTAGATATTGCTGAAATTTGTAACCTATCAAGCAAAGAGTTAATGGCTCATTATAAACTCATATTAAATGAACTAGATCTTCATATTCCTGCTACTAAAGGCCCAGATTATGTTACAATTATTTGTAATAGATTAAAATTAAGTGAAAAAACTAAAAGAGAAGCATTACACATATTTTCCAAAGTGGAGCAAAAAGGTATTTCAATTGGTAAAAACCCTCGGGCAATAGCGGGTGCAGTTATATATTTAGCCTCTCAGATTTGCGATGAATTCATTAGACAAGTAGAAATTTGTCAAGTGGCTGATATTTCTACTGTTTCTCTAAGAAAAAGATGTAAAGAAATTAAAGCTTTAACTGAGATGGATAAGATAGTTGATATTTAACAATTAGTTTTTAAATATATATTCCTAAGAAAGTAAACGAAAAATTAGAAAGGCAAAAGAGATTATTGTTTTATATTATCTATAGGTTTTTTCCCGCTAAATACCAATTCTCCTTTGGATTTTCATCAAATACAACTATCACATGTTCTGTTTTTGTTTTTAAAACCTCAACTGCTAAATTTGTTATTTTTTCTGCAAATAATCTTTTTTGTTCTTCAGATCTACCTGGATACATTGATACAGTAATTAAAGGCATTAAATTATTCTAAAACAACTATTAAATAAACTAAGTTGAATAATAAAATACAATTTAGTATTTTTTATTAAATTATTACACGTTTAATAACATAATGAGATTTTAGAAAGGTAATTATTTTTTTAATAAACTAAATAATAAAAAATATATTACTAGCAGAATCTCCATAATTATTTATCTTTATGCTTATATATTCGTAAAAAAAATAGCTTTTAATATCAATGCTCAGTGTTGAAGAATGGAAAAGATGGTTCTTATATCAACTAATTGGTGAAGGAGTACATAATGCGATCTACCATGAGCAAATTTTAAAAGAACTCGGAAAGCATTACGATATCAATTTGGATAGAGCATTGAGAGATTTAATTGATGATGGAATAATAATGTTAATCGAATCAAAGAAAAAAAAGAAGTATATTGTAAATTTTGAAAGTCTGTCAGAGGCTCAAACGATAATTAGTATTGAGAAAAATATTAAGGCTCGAAAAGAAAAAGGTAAGAAAATTCATGACTACGATTATGTTAATTATATGGATTCAGTAAATGAAAAAAAAATTGTTCAACCTTTTCTGCCAGATCCTAGCGGATATATTTACTGGTTTGATAATGAAGAATATAGAAAATTTAAGAATCAAACTGTTTATAGAATATATTTTAAAGAAACAGACAGGATGAATTTTGCTGCACAATTAACAACAAAGCCAATGGGAAGTTCTAAAATTATTCATATGGGGTCACTCAACGATCCTAATTCATATATAGCTCGTTTATGGAGAGCAGTAATATCAGTTTCAGAAGAAAACAAAGAAGGAACTTTTATACTTCAGGACATACAAGACAAAGATAGGATTGCATGTGGGAATAATAGACAGAGAGGAAAAATTGCACTATCTATTTTCAAGAAATTGGGGTATATACAACAATCTGAGTTCAAAGGTAACTCTATTCGATTTAAGGTCAGCGGCAAGAAACCATATTCAATAACTTTAGACGAGATCTTTAACCTAACAAGCAAATAATTTTTCGTTTTTTTATGAATAAGATTAAATGATTTTTGGCTTATTTCATATTCTTTTAGATTACAATAATTCCAAATCCAAATGAGAATTCAACAATCTATTTATTAAGTACCAATCTTTATACCAATGAAAAAAAATTATTTTAAATGATTTAGATAAATATAGACATATAGATATTATCTATATTATTCATATTGATAGTTGTTGGATATAGACTGAAAGAATTGAAAGAATAGAAAGAATAGAAAGAAAGCAAAGAAAAATCCATATTATTATTATTGATTAAGGAACTAAGTAAAAAATGAGAATCTAATACATTAGATGATGTAACTAATTGACTTAAAATATATAGTAATATTAAAAATGAAATTACTATTATGGCCAGAATTATTATTCTATATTTGATATCTCCAATTTTATTTTTACTTTGTATTGCTGCTTGTTGTTTTTTTTGTGGGAGAATCTGTTTTTGACTTTGTTTTTCTAATTCCTCTTTTCTTTTTTTCGATTGTTTAGTATTTAGAATTGGAATTCTTTTTACTATAGAACCATCTGATTTAGACTTTTGAATTTCATATAATATTGTATCTTCACCTTGATTAGATTTTAGATTAAATAGATCAAGAGCTTTTGAATAGTCATCAAATTCTTCAATAGATGATGACCATTCTACCTCCCATGATTTTATATTTTCAATTGCAGAGTCTGTTTCATGATCGGCAGACATTGATTATAATAATATATGAATATTATTTAATAATTTACTTCTTCTACTAATATATTATTAATTGCTGATTAGCAAAATGTAAATAAATTAATTAACTAGAATCACATTTAATGAAAAAATGCATCGACCATAAATGCTATAAAAACAGCTGTAAGATAAGGGCTAGAAAATTTAAAAACAGTCCATGAGGCCTTTTCTGTTGGTTTTAGTAATAGCCATAAAGAAAGACCCATCATTATAGCACCAGATAAACTTACAGTAATTAAATATATTTGTCCAAATTGATTAAAGAAGAAAGGAAGTATACTGAATAAAACCATTAACAAGGTAGTTCCCGCAATTATTCTTACTGATTTTTTCTCTTCAGAAACTACTGGTAACATAGGAACTTTGGCTTTCTGATAGTCTTTTCGCACATGTAAGGCTAAACTCCAGATATGTGTTGGTATCCATAAAAATACAAGAGCAGCCATAACTAAACCTATCTCTATATTTTGAGTTGTTACAGTAACATATCCAATTAATGCTGGTGCTCCTCCTGAAAAACCTCCGAGGATAATATTGAATTGACTACGTCTCTTTAGCCATTTACTGTAAACTATAATATTGTCAAATAGACCAAACAACATTAATGAAAATGCCCATATATTAATAAACCATGAAAATATTAATGCAATAGCAGTTAAAGACAAACCGAAGATTAAAGCATTATTTGGGGAAATTCTTCCCGATGGTATGGGTCTATCTTTAGTTCTATCCATTATAGCATCAATATCACGATCATTATAACCGGTAATGGTATCAGCAGCAGCTGAACCTGCCGCGACTCCTGCAAGAAGTAGTATCCAAGTCAAAGGACTTAATTGTATATCAAATAAAAAAGAAGCAGTCAAAGCTGACCCAAAGGCAGTAAATACTAATAAATACCATATTTTTGGTTTTGTTAATTCATAATAATTTTTGACCCTATTGAGGATGGTCACTTCATGGATCACTATTTAGATATCAACTCGTTATTAACCAACCTAAGTTATCATATGTTTTTATATTTATATCTTCAAATCTAAATATAAAGAAAATATATATAAAAAGTTAAAGCATATTTTTAGTTTTAAGCAATTCAGCTAAAAGTACTGCTCCTTTTGCAGAACCCATTTTTTCATTATGGGAAAGCAATACATATTTTATGCCATTATCAAATACTGTATCTTTCCTTAATCGACCTACAAATGTAGTCATTCCATCATTAATTTCTCTATCAATCCTTGGTTGAGGTCTAGTAGGATCGTCATGAACTATTATATATTCGCTGGGAGAAGAGGGTAGATCTTTGATTTTTATAGATTTAGAAAACTTTACCATAGATTCTTTAACTTGTTCTGGATCTGAATAGTTTTTTGTCTCAACAAATACAGTTTCAGTATGTCCATCCATTACAGGTACTCTTGTGCAGGTACAACTGACTTTGATCGTTGATGAAGAAATTGAATCATTGACTAAGGTACCTAAGATCTTTTTTGTCTCTACTTGAACCTTTTCTTCTTCCTTTGGAATAAAAGGTATAACATTATCTATTATATCAAGTGCAATAACACCTGGAGATCTTCCTGCACCTGAGAGGGCCTGCATAGAAGTCATAAAAATAGACTTAATCCCAAAATTATCAAGTATTGGCTTTAATGTAATTGCTAATCCTGTTGTAGTACAATTGGGAAGTGGACAGATATAGCCTTTCCAATTTCTATTTTTCTTTTGTACATTTAATAATTCTATATGATCATCATTTATTCCTGGAATTAGTATTGGTACATCAGTTTCGTATCTAAATGCAGCTGCGGTACTGATTACAGGTGTAGTCTCAGCAAATTTTGGCTCAATGATTTGAGCGTCAGAAGACTCAAGTGCTGTAAATATTAAATCATATTCTTTTGGATTTATTTCATCTACACTACTTATTATCTTGTCTTTTATATACTCTGGAACTTGTTCTTTATTATGCCATTTTAAAATTCCTGTACTTTGATCACGAAGAGCATCAATATATCGCTTGCCGGCAGATCTTTGTGAGGAAGCAACTGCTGTTAATTCAAACCATGGATGGTTCTTTAGGGCAATAACAAACTCTTGACCTACTGCACCTGTAGAACCTATAAGTGCCACTTTTAACATAATAAGGCTATTTCAAAGACTTTTTATAATCTTTATTAAGGTTTGAAAAAATATTTAGATAATTAATGATACCTTAATTGTTGATACTGAAATTTTGGAAAATTTTAGCAATATTAACGATGTAACTACTTTAAATAATATAGAAAAAGAAACTTCATATAATCTTGATTCTTGTTCACATGGCGGCATATATTCGACTATGAATTTTTTAAAAGTAAAGATTGATTTTAGTTCAAATATAAATCCCTTAGGTATTTCAAGATATGTTTTAAAAGAAATTAAGAAAAATATAAAGCAAATATCTAATGTATATCCTGATCCAAATTGTACTTTACTTAAAGAAAGTATTGCAGAATATATACAACATGGTATTGATCAAAATTGGATAACTATTGGAAATGGGGCAACAGAACTCATTCATAATTTTGTAAGATGTACCGCGTCAAAAAATTCTGTTATCCCATCACCTACATTTTGTGAATATGAACTTGCATCTAAAAGGTGTAGGATGAAAATTGATTATATTCCATTGTCAAAAAAGTTACAGATAGAACCGGATTTAATTATAGAAAAAGTAAAAAAAAATTCTAACAGTTTGATTTTTCTTTGCAATCCCAATAATCCTACTGGCTTGGTAAACACAGAGGTGATAGAAAAAATTCTCTCTTCTATTAACAATTCCAAAACAACTTTACTCGTTGATGAGAGTTTTATTGATTTCTTAAAGGAGGTAGAAAAAAAATCAATGATATCAAAAATAAAAGAATTTGATAACCTAGCAATACTAAGATCTATGACAAAATCATATGGACTAGCAGGACTACGTTTAGGTTATTTGATTGCTAATCCAAAATTAATTCAACAATTAAAATCATATCAAATAAGTTGGAATGTAAATGGAATTGCCCAAATTGCAGGAATTGCAGCATTAAATGATCAAGAACACATATGTAAGACAAAAAAAACTATTCAAAAGGAAAGAGACTATATGTATAGCAAAATCAACAAGAAAGAGAGTTATGCTAATGCTTTAAGATCAGAAGTTAACTTTTTTCTTATTAAATTGAGAAATGTTAATTCTACAATTTATCAAAAAGTAATGTTAAATTTTCATGGAATCTTTGTGAGAGACTGTTCTACTTTTACTGGAATGTCTAACGACTTTATAAGAGTAGCTGTAAGAACCCGTAAGGACAATATATTATTGTTAAAAGCAATTTATGATATTGATAACAATTTGAATAAATACAAAGTTATTTAAGAATAAACTAGTTCTGAAAAGAAGGTAGATGAAGAATCTTAATGAACGCTAAAGTATTAATGGTGCAAGGGACTTCTTCAGGAGCAGGAAAAAGCACTATTGTAACAGCATTATGTAGAATACTCTCTAATTTAGGTTTCAATGTGTCTCCTTTTAAAGCTCAGAATATGTCATCAAAGGTCCATATTATTTCTAGTACATACAAAATATCTCAAATACAGGCTATACAATCATTTGCTTCTAGGAAAAAACCAGAATGGCAAATAAATCCTATTTTATTAGTTCCTATTGGAAATGATAAAAGCAGAATATTTGTAGAAGGAAAATTTTATCAAGAAATGTCTGCAAAAAAATATTATACTGAATTTGTTTTAGAAAAAGGATTTCCAATTGTATTGAATGCTTTGAATAATTTAAGGAAAAAAAACGATATAATACTAATAGAAGGAGCAGGTTCTCCAGCTGAAATTAATATTGCAAAATATGATATCGCTAATATGTTACTAGCTGAAAAAATAAATTCTCCTGTCATACTGGTCTCAGATATTGAGAGAGGCGGATGTTTTGCTAGCCTATATGGAACAATAAAACTGTTAAAAATAAAACACCAACGATTAACCAAAGGATTTATTATTAATAAATTCCGTGGAGACGAAAGTATACTTGAAGATGCAATAAGATTTATTGAGCATAGCACGAAAATGATCAATTTGGGTATTATTCCTAAAATAGAATTTTTTTTACCTCCAGAGGATTCTCTTGATGGAACAAATAATGATAATTTAAAAAGTAAAGAGAAATTGTATTCAAAAAGACAATTGGACGAACAAATAGACTTTCTAGCTTCAAGTATTGAAAATAGGTTAAATTTGCAATTTATCCTAAAGCAAGTATTAAAAATAGAAAAATGATAGTCTCGTTTGACCTTATCATTATCCTCTTAATATCCGTAACGATGGATTGGATATTGGGGGATCTCAATAACAAAACACACCCTGTAGCTTGGCTAGGAAAATATATCAATTATTTTATTCCCAAGATTAAAAACGAGAAAAAAAGGAATTATGAGAAAAAAAATGGAATAATTTTTACTGCTATAACTATTATTTTTTTTGCAATTCTAATACAAGGTATCTTAGTTTATCTTTATAATATCAATATGATATTAATGATGGTTTTATCAATATTCATTTTGTATTCTGTAATAGCAATTAAAGGCATGGAAAAACATATCAATGCAATTACCATAGCTTTACAAAATAACGATATTGAAAATGCTAGGAAAAATTTATCTATGATTGTAAGTAGAAATACAAAAAACCTTGATGAACAACATATTCTATCTGGAGCAATAGAATCTATTGCAGATGGTACAGTAGACGGAATTCTATCTCCAATATTTTATTTTTCTATATTTGGTTCTACAGGTGCTTTTATTTTTAGAATAATCAATACTTTAGATTCTATGATTGGATATAAGGAAAAATATTTTGAAAAAATAGGATGGATGGCAGCTAAAGCCGATACCTATGCAAATTATATTCCAGCAAGGACTACTGCAGTCCTAATGATATTTGCAGCAATTATTTCTAAGGCAGATTGGAAAAATTCCATTGACATATTCAAAAAAGAACGAAATCATACTATTAGTATCAATTCAGGTCATCCTATTTCTGTTTTGGCTGGTGCATTAAGAATAAGATTAGAAAAATTAGATCATTATGCTATAGGAGAACCATTAGAAAAAATATCGATAGAAAAATGCAAAATGGCCATAAAAATAATGAAAATTACAATTCTTGTTTTCTGTATGATTATTGCCATTCCTCTTATACTTATTATGGATTACTTAAATTGGTGGAATTTTTTATTTGGTATATAATAATATTTGTTCAGTCTTTTCATTTTTAACAATAATTCCAATTAAAAATTATGATCTTAGATATATAGCTCAAAATATGTATTTGTTTCCTTTAGTAGGACTTATAATTGGGATAGCAATAGGAGTTTTATCTTTTATTTTATTTTCTTATCTTCAGAGCTTTATGCTAGGATTTATCATTACTGCAACTATTATAGGAATATCTGGTCTTCATCATACTGATGCCTTGTCTGATCTTGCTGATGGATTAATGGCTAAAGGATCTAGTGAATTTAAACACAAAGTAATGTCAGATCCTCGAATTGGCACAGCAGGAACAGTAGTATTAATTTTCTATATAATTGGAATGATAATTTTTGTTTCTAATATAGAAGAAAAAATAAAATTGATCTCTGTTATAATTATAGCTGAAGTTCTATCGAAATATAGTATGGTTTTACAATGCTATATTGGAAAATCTGCATGGATAGGAATGAATTCAATATTTATAAAAGAAATGAAAAACAAAAAAAAATTCCTTGTCTCAAATTTAATTTTAACCACAAGCATAATGCTTTTTGGATTCAGTTTTTACCATGAAATAGCAAGTTTATTAACAATGTTCGTAATCAGTATTGTTCTATTATTAATAGCAAATAGATCATTTGGTGGAATATCAGGAGATGTAATTGGTGCAACTAATGAAATTTCAAGGTTTTTTATTTATCTAATTTACGCAGTTTTTTAAAGAATTGGCAAAAAAACTGATACAAATTTCTAATAAAAAAAAACTTATTGCAATAATTATGTGTGGAGGAAAAGGGGGCAGAATGAAAAGATATTACAAGACAGAAAAACCATTGCTAAAGATAAAAGATAAAAAGATAATTGAATATGTTATTGAAGCTCTAATTAAATCTGATTGTTTTGATAAAATTGGAGCTTGTGTAAGTCAAAATAGTATAAGAACAAGGAAATTTTTACAAAAATACAACTATAAACATAATATACATATACAAATTATAGAAGGTAACGGTAATGGATACTCTTCTGATTTGTCATTTATTATAAAAAAATTTTGTGATTCTAATATATTAATAATATCTGCAGATCTTCCTTTACTTTCACAAATAGATATAATGGAGATCTTAAGTAAATGTGATTTTAACAAAACCTGTAATACAATCATATTCAATAAAAAAATTATTGACCAAATAGGCATTAAACCAAGTATTGTATTTGAATATAGAAAAAGGAATTATTGTTATTCAAGTATTGCGATCTTTAATCTTAAAAAAGAAGGAAATTATGATTCTGAGCTGATTAAAGAAAGATTTGTAATCCTGAATCGTATTGGAATAGCTGTAAATGTCAATGAGAAAAAAGATCTATATATTGCAAGAAATTTAATTAAAAGATTAGAATATGATAAAAATAATTTAAATCTTTAAGATAATATAGAGCTAATCCAAAGGATTTAGCAAATTTCCATGAATTTTTGCTCGACCACCAGATCTCTCAGCCAATAATTCATTACAGGACTTGCAATAGATATTAGAAGTGGTGTGCGAATAAACTATATTTTTTTCCTCACATTTCGAACATTGAATATGAAGAAAAGTACTATTTGGTTTTGGTATTAATATATTTTCTTTCATAATTTACAATCACTTTTCTCTATGTATTTATGAGCTAATTTCTAATTTTCGCATACGCATACCTTCTCTCATTGATTTGTTTTGACATGTTTTACAAGTATATCTTAACGTAATCTTTTTGGTTGTTTTAGCGGTTCTTTTTAATTCAGGAAATTTCTGACCTCCATATCCTTTTTTGTCTTCTGCATGCCTTCGTGCACCTAAAGCTGTTTTTCTGTCTTTTCCTTTTTTATAGATAGATACTGCCTGAACTGTATGGCCCTTACATTTTGGACAGAATTTGCGCATTTCCTTTTGCATCTTCA
>JAATVJ010000162.1 GCA_014523515.1 Nitrososphaerales archaeon TH1177
TATTGAACCTTTAACGAATTAGGGTTATTTAAGGAAAACTAATAAATTAATTCTAATTCAGAATTTTATATATTACCTTATTATATTATATTTTTTTTATGATAATACTGAAAATGCGAATAAAAACAAATTTATCTATTTATTATCCTTTAATAAAAGAAGTATCTAATCAAGTAAATATTTTTGTAATAAATTTTAAACGCTTATAAGCAACCTTTTTCTAATCATTAAAAGAAAATGGACATATTTGGTAATTTAATACAACAGCTCAGTATCGGGAGTGTTCCTGTTAATATGGACAGCTTCGGCGTATGGATACCATTGACATTTGGATTAGCAGTAGGTCTAGCATATGTAATAGTATCCGGTTTAAGACGTCCAACATAACAATAAATTAATTTAGAATACCTTTTTTCTTTTTGTATATAGCAAATTCAGTATTTTTCCAAGTTAGTTTTTTTTCTTCTTTATGAATGTAATTGAATCTTCATATTTATCAAATTCATTTAAAAAAGATTTTAGACTCAATATTGGAACAATAGGAACTCCATTAATAAATCCAAAATTAGATGAATATAAGGTTATAATCATTGGAAGAACTTTTGTTATTTTCTTTTCTCTTTGTAACCAAAGTAAGGTCCTTCTTATTTGTTTTTGAGCATACATTGAGAGGCTTGTATTATTATTATATTTCCAATGTTTACAGTCAATAGTGATTGCAAAATTATTCTTTATACCAATTACATCTAATTGAGCTCTAGGTTTAGACAAGACAATATTAACTCTAGTAGTATATTCAAATAGATTCAAAAGTTCACAGGTGAAATGTTCAAAATCTTTCCAAGATAGTATTTTTGAACATTCTTGAATATCACATCCTAATTGTAATGATAGTAATGAAGCTTTAATTCGATCTATGTCTGAAAATAAGAGTGTCTTCTTCCCATTTTTGTCTAGTAATAATCCGATTTTATTTTGAAATAAAAATTTTAGTAGTTGTTTTAATACAGTGACACTCTCAATTCCTGTTTTTGATCTAAAATCATTTAATGTAATTTCTGTGGTCATCCATTTAATTGATTTTAAAAGAATGTTTGGATGAATATAATCAACCAATTTCTTAAATACTCATATATATACGATGACAACAATAGTTTTTTTATTTTAAAAATATAACTAATGAATTTTTATATTCTATTAATTTTAAAGTCTTTTTTTGGTGTTTGAAGATTTAATAATATCTGTTTCAGTTCATCATCGGTTAATGCACGATTAAGTCTACCTGTGGATGCAGCATTTATAAGATAATTTTCTACAGCACCAGCTAATTCTGGTTTGACTATTCTAACATTGGCTAGCCGCTGTCTTGCAGATGGTTCCAAGAGCACTAGTAATACTCTTTGTCGCATAGCTTCAGCTTCTGCTTCTCGCCTTTGTGATTCTTCATCATGAGGATTTTGATTTGGATTAGACATTTTTATTATTAATTTATTAAGAATACCTACTCAATTCAGGCTTTATTTTTTGTAACTCTTTATGAAGTTCTGTTGCTATTCTATCTACTCTTTTCATTCCATCATCTGATATTATTCTTCCATTATTTTTCTTAACAACATAACCAGAACTTTCCAATTGTTTTAGACCAGTGCGTATAATTCCTCCACTAGCATCTACATGATGAGCAAGATTGTACCCTCTTTGTTTATTTCCTCCATATTTACTTCTTAAATCCTCAACACTAATTGGTCCATGAATATAGACTTTTCTTAATAGTGAAGCACATCTAATGTACCACCAATCTTTATTTTGGGGAATTTTTTCACTATGAGGACCTGTCTTTGTAAAATACGACCAGGAAGGTGGTTCAATTTTTTTATCATTTTTTAAATACGTAGCTAATTTTTCAATAAACCTATCAGCTGGAACATCATAAACTTTAGCCATTATAGTATCACAATAATTCTTAAACCCCTATAAATCCTTATTCTCATCAAATCTAAATACAACTTCATCAAAGCAATTTCCTATAAACATTGTTGCATAATAAACATGTTATTCTTAATGCCTTAATTTTTGATCGACCAATTCTAACCCTACAATTAGATCCTGGAACAATAAAACGTTTACATTTTTTACAATATAATTGACGTATATCATAAGGAAGTTTTAGTCTCAGTCTTTTTGCAATTTTTTTTGCAAGTTGAGCTTGACTATTGGCTAATTCATAATCATCATCTATTTTTTGAAAAGCACTTCTAATCAATATCAATATTCTTTCTTGCGCCAATAATTTTGCCGCTTGTTTTCCCAAAATTATAAGTATATAATAACTATATTAAAATAAAAATTTTATCTTTGTATAAAGATATTTTGGGAAAATAAATAATCAGATCACAAATATATCAATCAAATATTAAAGACATGAAAGCTAAAAGATGATATTGATATGTCAAATTTCTATAGTATTAGCGGAATCTGCACTTGAAATAATTCCAAAAGAATTAAGAAATAATTATTTAATATTGAACTATTTAAAAAGAGTCGGCAAGTCTGCCAATGAAGTTCTTCTTGATAAGAGCTACCATTATAATGCAATGAGAGAAGAAAAAATTGACGGTATTTGGAAAAGAGGTCGACCGGATCTAGTACACATATCTTTAATGTCAATATTATCAACACCTCTTTTCCAGAGGAACTTGGTAAATGTATATGTTCATACTATAGACAATAAAGTAATTTTTTTTGGTAAACAAGTTCGTATACCGAAATCATTTAGAAGATTTGAAGGATTAATGATAAAATTATTTCAAGAAAAAGAGATTAAAGAGAACTTAAAAGATGATGATAGATGTAGATATTTGTTAAAAATTGAGAAAAATATGACTTTTGATAATTTGCTAGGGAAGATTATTCAACCTCATAAGGTAATAGGATTTTCAAGTACAGGTATTTTAAAAGACCTAAAAACTATTGTAAATGAAAATATAGAAATAGATAACAAAAAATTAGCCTTTATAATAGGAGGTTTTCCGAGTGGACAATTTTCTCAAAATATAAGAGAAAGATTTCATATGACTTATGCTATTACAAATGAACAATTAGAAGCCCATGTTGTTATTTCTAGATTAGCATATGAATGCGAAAACCGTTTATCATTATTGTATGGTCACATCATCTAATTTAATTTGCAAAAGAAAGATTTTTAAAAACAACTTTATACAATAGTTGTATTATGAGTCAACAAAAAGCGAATTTTTTATTCTCTATTCAATTAATCGTATTTTTTTTTACATTAAATTTTTTATTATTGAATCCAATTCATAATGCTTTTTCTGATGGTTTATTCGAAGAAATGTTACCTCCTGCCTCTGTTGGTGATAGAGAAGCCAGCCTTTATACTAAAATTAGTCCTCCTATTTTGACTTCCGATAGCAAAGAAAATGCATTTTTTGAATTAAGATTATTTGATGCAAAAACTGACGAAACTATTAAATTTGTTTCATATTTTATAGCAGTTGAAAAAGATGACAAGTTATTAATGAGAGATCTTTTTCATTCTCCTACAGGTCCTTTAAAGTTAAAGATTAATCCTACTTCTAGTGACTCTGTTACTGTCTTTGGTTCTACTGAACCTTTTCTTGGTGGATGGACTAGTGAGACAGGAGAGATTACCATTAATGGTCCGTTACTTTTAGACGGAGGACTGTATCACTTTTCAATAGAAATTTTTGGAATAGATAATCCTAGAAATATATTTACACCAGAGAATGCTCCAACATTTGATTCATGGCTTAGTGTAGGTGATGTATATAGAGATGATATAATGGAAACTGGAAAAAATTATAATATAACTCTAATATCATATTACGACCAAATTCAGAACTTTAAATATGATTCTCAACAAAGTAACATGTCATGGATAATGCCTTTTAATTGGGACTTGAAAAGAATACAAGACAACAATATTTTTGTTCATGAAGAAATAAAGGTACCCAAAACACTTACAAAGTTTAGTGAAACAAATGCTTTTGATGCTATAGTTAATGGAAATCCATTGGTTGGAAGATCAATAGCATTAGATCCATTTACTGAAGAAAATAATTTCATAATCCATTTATTGCTGAATAAAGCAGACGTTATAAAAATTGCTGAAACAATAAATAATAATAATACTAGTAATAATGCTAATAATAATGCTAGCACAATGACTTTTAGTCTTTCTCCTGCTGAACAAAAAATAGCTGAAACTACATCAGAAGTGGTATCAGATATTGGAGGCATTCTAGTAAATTTCAATTGGGATGAACAAATTTTATCCAATCAAGATACAAATATACAACTAGATTTTTCTGATGCTCTTACTGCTGAAGAAATAAATGGAGACATCAAATATGATATTATAGTTTACGATAAATCAGGTACTAAAGTTGTTACAAAACAAGACTTGATTGCAAATGGTGCAAAAGATTCACAGATAATCAAATTTCCATCAAAGGGAATTTATCAAATAGAGATACATATAAAAGGTATAACCTATCCAGATTTAGCTACTCCTGACGAAACAAGAAACGGAATAGCAAGAGGAACCGTCGTAGTAACTTAAAATTTTTAACAATTTAGATATCATTTTTCCTTTATAAAAAAATGGTAAGTTATTATAGTTTATATGTGATTTAACAATCTTATGAAAGTTCAATTTGTCAATCACCTTGTCTGTTTAAACCATTCAGATAAACAGATTCGTTTAAAATTAAATAATTTAACTAGTGATAATAAAAATGAATGTATTGAAGGATTTTTATATTGTACTGAATGTGATATAAAATATCCAATTATCGAAGGTATAGCAATAGTTGTAAAAAACATTTCAGAGTATATTCAAAATAGAACAGAAATGTATGGAAAGTGGTTGTTAAATTGCAGCTCAAAAGAAATGAGGGAATATTTAAAGGAAATTGGAAAATCAATACTTTTGCCTAATAAAACTAGTAGATATGAAGATGGTGGAATTTGGTATATGCCGTATAAATGGTTTCAACAGGATAACCACAAGGAGGACAGATTAATCAAATCTTTAAAGGGAAGTCCAAACCCTAATGAACTTTACGATCGTGTTGTCAATAGTATAAATCCAAAGATAGATGGAATTGCTCTAGACATAGGGTGTGCTATGGGTAAAACTACATTGCAGCTTGCTCAGAAATATTCATTTGTAGTAGGAATAGATCTTTCATTTTCATTTATAAAGGAAGCTCGCAAGTGTATGCAAGAATTCAGACAAGGAAATGCAGAATTTTGTGTAGCTGATGCAGAATCTCCTCCTTTCCATCCAATGAAATTTGACCTTATAATAGCAATTAATCTAATTGAGTTAGTGGATATAAAGAAACTATTATCTTCTTGTCATTGGTTATTAAAACCACAGAGCGATATTGTAATAACAGATCCCTATGATTTTAATAGAGAAAAAATATTAGACAAAAAATATGATGCTAGATCATTTAGAAATCTAATTGAAGAAAATGGTTTTGAGATAAATGAATCATATTTGAAAAAAGAAGCTTTTATCCCATGGATATTGAAAATAAATGAACGAACTTATTTATTCTACTTTGTAGACTTTATTAAAGCAAAAAAAATCTCAAAGCATAAATTGAATCTAAAATAAAGATTTAAAATGAAAGATTTGTTACAAAGAATAATTAATAATACTCATAATAATAGTCAATTTATTATATTATATGTATGAAAGTATCATTTTTAAAGACCGAAAAAAGTTATCCCCTCGATATATACCAAAAGAGATCATTCACAGAGAGAAACAAATAGATCTTCTTGTTAGAACATTTATAGATATAAAAGATGATCCAGATAAATTTCCTTTAACTGTTTTACAAATAATTGGTCCAGCAGGGATAGGTAAAACATCGACAGTAATGAAATCTTCAGTTATTTTGGAAAACGAACTAAAAAATAATAAAATAAATATTAAAATAGTGTATATAAATCTAAAATTACATGGCGGAAATAAATATGCAATTTACAAATATCTTTTAAGTTGTATAGCTCCAGAATTGCCTGCACAAGGTCTTAGTGCAGAAGAAATGCTTAGACAAATGCTAGATTATTTAATTACGAATAATATGTACTCTTTAATCATACTTGACGAAATAGATTATCTGATCAAAATTTCAAAAGAAATAGGAATAATTTATGATCTCACACGATTGAATGAATTTGAACCTACCAAAAAATGTAATGTAAAAGGAGTTATTTTTATTGCTAGAAGTACTGAATTTCATGAAAAATTAGACAAGGCTGAATTGAGCTCAATGGGAAAAGCATACATTGAATTTCCTATCTATTCAATTGATCAAGTAAGTGATATCCTAATTAGACGATCAAAAGAGGCCTTTAAAGATAATGTTATTGGTACAGATATAATCGACTGGATATCAAAAATAATAATTTCTCCTATTGTCAATGGAGATATTAGATATGCCTTAGATTTACTATCATATGCAGGAAATCTTGCCGAATCAGAAGGAACAGAACGAATATTATTAGAACAAATTAGAAAAATTAACAGACAGACCTATAATGGAATTACTGACGAAGATATTAAAGAATTATCAAATAGTGAAATAATTATATTGCTAGGAATGGTAAGAGGATTGAAGATAAAAAATAAAGACTATGTAGATTTAAAAGAAATAAGAATACAAAGTTTGGAGCTTGCAGAAAAATATAAAGTTAGGAAACTAGATATAGAAAATATTTTAGATGATCTTGCTGAGAAAAATATTATAAAAATTATATCTTTAAAAAAAATTAGTCTAATATCTTCATCACTAGAAAACCTAGAAAAGGTATTAATAAGTAAGATAGATTCCAATTCTGATTCTAAATAAATGAATGACATACATCATATTAAAGATATTGTAGAGCAAGGATTAGGAAGTATTGGAAAAATAAAAATATTAAGAGCACTATCAGAAGAAAAAAAATTAGTAACTGTATATGCTCTACATAAAAAAACTCATCTCAAAAGAGAAGATATAAAGAGAAATCTTGCTGAACTAGTTAAAATTGAATGGGTGAAAGAACAAAAAATGGGAAATAATGTTTATTCCATCAATAGAGAAAATAAGTATGTACAAAAACTTGTATTATTTTTTTACGATATAGGTTATATAAATAATTTATAATTTTAGGCTATGTAGAAACTAACTCACAATAATAACCAAATATAACATCTCGTAAACATTATATGCTATATATGCATCTAAATGTCAATTCTCTATTCTGCATTCGTATTAGCCTATAGATAAATCCAGAATAAAATACTAGAAATAATAAAGCAAAGCAAATAATCAAATTCCAATTTTTAATAGCAGAATTAAAGTAATTTTTTAAGACAATTATAGCCATTCTTTTATTCTTTGGCTTTCAAAATTAATTTTTTGTTTATAATATTGTATAGATGGTTCTTTTAAAATCGTTATAGGTCCATCGCTGTTATAAAAATTAGTATCAATAAATCCTGCTTTTCCATTTCCAGTATCCATAAAACAAAATCCTTTACCATCAAACTTTATTATATTATTCTCTTTCTCTTCTTCTTCTTCTTTTGTAATGATATTTATTTTATTTATTATTTGAGAAGCTACAGATCTAGCTTGACCTTCTGCAAAGATACCTGCTTTAGGCACAGACACAACATCATTTATTTTAATCTCGGTAACATCACCTATAGCAAATACATTATTAAATTTTGTTTTTAAGGTAAATTTATCTACTGCTATCCAATTATGTTCCTTCTCTAGTAATCCTGATGTTGATAGCACAGGAGGTAAAAAATGAAATGGTATTCCAATGAGTATGCTGTACTCTTTTTTTTGCTTATTATCAAATTGTAAATAATGGCTATTCACTTTTTTCAATGAAAAATTTGGAAACAAATTTATATTTTGTTTCTTTAAAAGAGAGATTAAATCTAAATTTGGCTGTTGTCCAGCTACTGGAAGAGGCACTTTAGAAGGAAAGTATATATCTATTTCAATTTTTTCTCTTCTATTAGCATTACGTAACAATTTATCAATTATAAAAGTAGCTTCGTAAGGTGCTGGGGGACATTTATATGGGATTCCCATTATTGCAATAGCAATTCTTCCTTTTTCTAAAGATAGAATTTTTTTCCTTAGACAAGGTATATGTTCTGCGTCGTATAAATTAAAACCACTGTATTCGTCAAACCCAGGAATTACATCGGTAGCCAATTCAGCTCCTAAAGCAATAACAAGAAAATCATATTTAAAAAGATCAAGATGACGAAGTGTTTTTATTATTTTTGATTTTACATCAATCACGGTTACTATATCCTGAATATATTTAATACCCTTTGATTCTAAGTTACTCAGAGGAATTTTAGAATCTTCTAAACTTCGTTGTCCATCCAGTATCCATAAATTTGTCAATCCCATCATGAAGTAGTCCTTTTTATCAATAACTATAATTTCATGAGTAATATCCAAATTTTGTCTTAAAATATTTGAAATACAAAGTCCACCAAAGCCTCCTCCAAGAATTATTATTTTTTTACCCATATACATCAGTTGGTTATTTCATTTTAAAATAAATATTTTATTAATTTTAATATTAGATTAATATCAGTGAAACTAAATAAATATTTTTAGGTAAGATATTATTTTATTTTATTTTATTTAAAAGACCATATTATGGTTACTATATATATATATGCTTACCTTAAAGGATTAATATACATTATCTATTGTTGAAAACAAAACACACACAACTAATTAAAAATATCGATATATTTTTTATATATCCTTCTTGCTTTTTCTTTTTTTATGCACATATACTTTTTTATTTCTCAATTTTAATCTAATATAATATACTTATCTAAAAATTTGATGATGATTATCTTATAATATTAATTTTTGGTAACCTTTAAGAGAAGGTTATTATGTATATACTTTGTACTTCCATTGTCATTTCTAAAATATCGATTAAGTAGATTGAGAAAATTTACAAAGAATCGTATTTTCCTTATCTTTCGATATCTTTTTTTCTTATATGTAAAATTCAAGCTCAAGTTAGGATGGGTATAATTCTATGAAGGTGTAATCATAACATTAAATAACATTCAATAATAGAACTAGTAGTTAGTATAACAATGGATTACAACAAATTATGTAAATCTATATTTGCTTTGCATGATGACATAAGATATGCAGGAGTGGTAGATGAAACTGGCACTCTTCTTGCAGGAGGAATGAAAAAAGGTATTGATTCAATAGTAGATGTAGTAGGAGAAGAGTTGTATTTGGCTCAAACAGCTATTAGAAGATCCATGAGAGAGAGATTCGATGCTACTTTGGGAAAAGCAAGATTCTCTTATATTGAAAGAGAGAAAATCTCTATAATTACATTATATTTGGATAAGAAGATAGTACTAATTACCATGGAACCAAATATTGATTCCCATACAGCAATAGATATAGCTGAAGATTCTTTAGATATGTTAGATGGGAAAATTGAACTTTAATAATAATTAATATTTATATTGAGATTTATTTTGAGATCGTTTATTTTATCTTTTTATTTTTAATTCTATATAAATGGACAGATAAAAAATTTTATTGTATAAGGTTATGCATAGATTTTAAATCTTGTTTAAAATCATTTAATTCTGATGGCACATCAATTGAAATAGCATCTTTTAACGACAATGGTCTACCGGTATTTGGATTGATTGACTCCTTTTTCTTGTTCCATACAAGAGAATTAAACTCTATTATTTTTTCTGTATATTTTTCAAAAACATTAAAGAAATCACCAGATTTGGGGAACATCTGGATATGGATACTCTCTGGAGAATAAAGTGTTTTCCATAACTTTTCGGTGATAAAGGGACAGATTGGCGCAAGTAATAATAGTATTATTGAGAAACATTTATGAAGAGCATAAAGTGACGATAGTTGAAAATTCTTATTATCATTATCGTATACTCTTCCTTTAATCATTTCAACATAATGAGAAGCAAAAAGATTCCAGGTAAAATCTCTTATGCTTGTTGCAGGAATAAAAAAGTTATAAGTACTATATCCTTTTATGCATATATTTACTAATTTATCCAATTCAGACAAGATCCATTTATCTGTATGTAAAAGATCAACCTTTAAAGAATCGTTCAAAAATTCTTTGGGGATTTCAAAAGATGATAGAAATCTACCTAGATTCCATAGCTTTGAGAGAAATTTTTGTGAATTAGAAATACTTTGTTCAGAACAGCGAAAATCTTGGCCCAAATTAGTTTCGCTTGCAGACCAAAACCTAAATGTATCTGCACCATATCTTTTAATTATTGGAAAAGGATCAATAACATTCCCTTTACTTTTACTCATCTTTTTACCTGTTTCATCTACACCATAACCCATTATCCAAACATTAGACCATGGTAATTTTTCTGTTAATTGATAACATCTAAGCATTGTATAGTAGAGCCATGTTCTTATGATATCCTTGGCTTGAGGTCTAATTGTTGCTGGATATGTCTTCTTGAAATATTCATCATCTTGAGAAAATTTTGATATATATAAAGGCGTAATACTTGAATCCATCCATGTATCGAATGTCTTTTCTTCTCCAATAAATTCATGAGTTCCACAATTTGCACATTGATCAAAAGGTGGTTTTTCTTTCCAAGGTTGATAATAACCACCACCAGCTTCTGGTACAGTTGGCGATCTACAATTTTTACAAAACCAGATTGGTATTTCCGTACCATAAAATCTTCTTCTTGATATAGGCCAATCAATGGAAACTGCATTTAACCAATTTTTTAAGATTTGTTTATGAATAGTAGGAAAAAAATTCATTTGTTCAGTAAATTCTTCGAGAATCGGTATATACTCTAATTGTTTAAGATAATAATCCTGTAAAGGTATAATTTCGACAGGAGTCTTGCTTCTTTCGCAGATAGGTGTTCTATGCATAATTTTTTCTTCTTTTTCAATAAAACCTTCACTTTTCAAATCATCAATTATTTTTTCTCTTGCATGTTTTAATTTTAAATTTTTATACTCTTCTGCGGCAGTAGTAGTATATCCATTTTCATCAAGAGATACAATTTCTTTGAGATTTAATTCTCTAAAAACCTGAACGTCATTGTGATCACCATAGCTACAAACCATAACAACTCCTGAACCAAAATCAAGTTTTGCAGAATGATGAGTTAGAATCGGAACCTTTCTATTAAATAGAGGTACTATGACTTCTTTTCCAACTAAATGCGAATGCTTTAGATCTTTAGGATTTATTATTACTGCTTGACAAGCAAAAAGTAATTCAGGACGAGTAGACGCTACTACTAATTTTTCTTTATATTTATCGTCAGCTACACTAAAATACATGTAAATAAGATTTGTAGGAAGATCTTCATAGATTATTTCTGCATCTGCTATGGTAGTACCACAATCAATACAGTAATTATTTGGCCTATTTGAAATATAGATCAATCCTTTATTCCATAAATCAATAAAGGTTTTTTGAGTTAAAGTTCTAAATGTTATTGAATCTGTTCTATAATAATTTTTAAAATTTCCACTCAAACCAAGATTTTTCATTATTTCAATCATATCATTTTCAAGCTCATCAAGGGCAGTCTTGCATAATTCTAAAAATTTTTCTCTAGAGACCTGCCGCATTCTGACTTTGTATTTTTTTTCTGTATAAATTTCAACTGGAAGTCCATTCCTGTCTATCCCTATAGGAAACATCACATTAAAACCATTCATCCTTGCAGTTCTAGCAATCATATCTATTTGAGCATAATGAGCTGCAGCCCCAATATGCCATGGTTTTCCTGATGGATATGGAGGAGGAGTATCAATGACAAATATATTATTATCATCATCTTCATTCTTTTTTAATTTAAAAGAATAAAGATCTTCTAAATCCCATGACTTTAAAATTTGTGATTCAATTTCACGGTTCCAAGATTTTGTAGTAATTATTGGCTCCATTCTCTATTTTATTTTAATAATTTTAGATGGTTGTTATTAACGTTAATATCTTTCCATAAAAACCAAGTCATATTTGGTGGTGTATTTGATGTATTCAAATCTAATTATACTAGAGGTAATAAATATCGTAATTGGAAAATATGTAAATATATAAACATATTAAAATTACTGCACATTAGCTAAAATATGAGCTCCTTTATTTACACCTTCATAAATATAAACACCTAATGCATCGATATTTTTTGGCATTTTTGGTGCTAAAATTCTGATAATTTCTTTAGAAAGGTTTTCTACTGTCGCCTCATCTGGTAAAAGATAAACGGTTGATTTGGGCATTTGTAAATCAAAATATCCTTGAGGTCCATTAAATCGAACATAATAGTAAAGATCATCTTCTTTGAATAAATATTTACTATTTATAAAAAATTTGTGATCTAAATTATTTATTGCTTCTTTTATTAACCTTTTAGCATCACTGAAATCAATTACTAAACCATTTTCCATTGTACCAATGATTTCTACCATTACAGTGGATGTATGACCATGAAGAATAGAACATTTTTTAACTAATGGTAAAATATGAGCATAATCAAATGAAAGAGAAGGATCTTCAATAAAGATAGATCCAATTTTTTCATATTTTGTATCAAAGAAAAATATTGATTCAATTTCACTTAACTTGCCTGCATATTTTGAAGATCCTATTGCAACAATTTTCAATTCTGGATAAACATTCTTTATACTGTTAAATTTTACTATATCATTATATGAGTCTATAACTTGAATGTATTTTTCATCATCTGTTTTAAAATCTACAGTGATAATTTCCCCATCAGGAAGTTTAATTTGAGAATTTAATTTATAATTTTTGCCAAGAAAATTTAATAAATTTGATAAAGATAATTGAGTTCTATTTGATAGATACTCACCTTTATTATTAAGATATTTAATATCATTTTCAATAAGATTACGTTTTGTTGACACTATGAGAAATATTTAATTCCTATATATAAAAATCTAAGCCTATTACATATAAGACAAACAAGATATCTAAAAAAATGGTGGTAAACAAGGAAGACAATATTTTCCTTTGAAGAGTTACGAACTAATAAAGTGTGGGCAGATAAATAATAAAAAAATGAAATTGAAAAAAATAAATTATAATATATCTAAACTCATAAATGTTATCTTTGGAACTTTTAAAAAAAATCATTGACTCTATTAATGACTGTATTGGGAGAGAAGATTACTTTGGTATTGCATTCTCAGGAGGAATTGATAGCTCATTGCTTGCAAAGATTTCAAAAAATATCTATAAAGAAAAAGTTATTTTATTATCTATAGGTTTTCCTTTTTCACATGACCTTGAATTCTCTAAAAAAATGGCTAATGAATTAAATATGATACACTTTATATATGAAATACACAACAAGGAATTCAATCTAATAGTAAACAAGGTTATTGATAATCTTAAATGTAATAATATTTCCCATATTGAAAATTGTATTGCTTTTTATTTTATATCGATTCTTTCTTATTTACATGGATGTAAACTCGTTTTAACAGCCAATGGTTTTGACGAATTGTTTTGTGGGTATGACAAATATAGACAAGTATTAATACAGGGTCAAGAAGAATTAAAAAATTTTATGGAACAAAAAATTAAAAATGAATTGACCCTTGTAGATGAAATAGATAATTTCTCAAAGGAATTCAATGTTAAAATTAAACAACCTTTTTTGACTCCAAGCTTTATAGATTTTGCAAAGAAAATACCTATAGAGAAGAAAATATTAAGTGCCAATGATCATCTTAGAAAACATATTCTAAGAGAAATAGCAGTTTCTTTAAATGTTCCAATAGAATCTGCAATGAAACCAAAAAAAGCACTTCAATATGGAACGCTGATTCATAAGAACTTGATAAATATAATTAATACAGATAAAAATATAAAACTAAAATTAGTGACCAAAATAAATCATTAAAATTTAAATTCTATATATTTATTGTTTTTACTCTATTGAACACAATTATTATAGTAATAAAAAATAAAAATGAATTTAGCAACTATTATATTTTGTTATGTTATTAATTAACTCCTAATACATTGGAGAAATATAATAGATATATATATATATAGATATAATCGTTTGAAGATTGATTAATTTTGCTTATTATGTTGAAGAAGATAGTTCATTCTGAACAATAGAAGATACATTTTCTATAATCTGTATAGCCGAAGCAAAATGTTGTTCAGGAGTAAAAAGATCTGCTAATTCCCTTTCAGAAAAATTTTTTGACAGAACAGGATCATCTTTTATTGCTTGAATAAATTCTTTATTACTCTCCTTGGCCTCAAATGCAACTCTCTGTATATCTCTATATGCCTCAATTCTTGGAATACCTTTCTTTACAAGAGATTCTAAAACAAATTCAGCATAAATTTGACCTTTTGTAATATTTAGATTTGAAGATATTTTTTCAATGTTAATAGATAAATCTTTTACAACTTTTATCATAGTAGTTAACATTTCATCTAAAAGAATTGTTCCCATTGGTATAGTAAAGCGTTCATTTGCTGAATTTGTTAAATCGCGTTCATGCCATAGACTAATATTTTCCATTGATACATTCAAAAGTGATCGTAAAAGTTTTGCTAAAGAGGATACTCGTTCGCTCTTTATTGGATTTCTTTTTACAGGAACTGCACTACTTCCCATTTGTCCACTTTTAAAAAATTCTGCGACTTCATCTATCTCTGTTCGCTGTAAATTTCTAATTTCGATTGCAATTTTGTCTAATGATGTACCTATTAATGCAATAAGAAATTGCACTTCTGCCAATCTTTCTCTTGGAATTACCTGTGTAGCTGCATCGATAGGATAAAGATTCAATAAAGAGGCGACTATTTGTTGAACCTCTAATGCTTTGTT
>JAATVJ010000163.1 GCA_014523515.1 Nitrososphaerales archaeon TH1177
AATATTGATGATCATACAGATTTATTAAAATTTATTAGATCTCAAGGACTACATGAGGATCGACATTACGATAATAACGAAGTTATATCTATATAGTCTCTCAATATTTTTAATTCAGTTGCTAAAATACAACGATACTAAAATCCTATAGGGATCAAAGATTTTGTTCTTCACAAATTGTAAACCCAAATATGTGCACAGTCATAACTATTACATAAGGTACAGACTGGAACACCCTTATCAAATTTAACCTTAATATCTATATTAAAAAATATCATGTATAGTATGAGACTATTTTTTTCAAATATTATAAGAGATAATTGAATATAGTTATTTCTTTCACTATTTTCCTCTTCAAAAGAGAACTAATGATTAAAACATTCCATACTTTCTTCCAAAATATTATTTCTAATTTCTAAATTACTAATATTATTATCATTGGATTCAGATGTAAACATTAAATTATTATCCTTTCCTTCATATGGAGAGAGATTTATTATACATGTTTTAATAATGCACTAATCATGATTAAAGATATTTAAATATATTTTAAAAATTCATTTGATACAAAGTAGTAAGTTTGATAGTTTTACAAAATTTTCATAAATTAGATTTATTTATTTTTCTAATTAGAAAATGAGTTAATCCATACATATTCTTATTTTAATTTTTAGATTCTTTAGCATACATTTTGCTATTATCAAATTGCCATTTTTCTTTGGATATAATAATGCCCTACTAGTATTTAGAGATCTCCAGATTTGTTTTTTTTCATTCGTCATAGTCATATTGTAACTGTCCACAGTATGGAACAAAGTATATTGAAATAATACTATTAGATCATATTTTATTTAATAATAAATGTTTAAAATTAATATTGGACAAATAATCTGGTAGAGATTAATTAACTAATTACTTATTTTCAATGGGATATAGATTAATACCTTAGAATTTATATATATGTGAATATTTTTACAGTATTAAAAATAAATAAAAATGAATATATTTCCATTCTATGAAAATACTTTATACTCATAAAATTTCATTGATCTACATCTTTAGAAATTTTATAAATCTTGCCATTCTTTGAATTTGCTGCCAAGACGTAAAGGTCTCCATCTGTAGGATCAATTTTGATATCCGTGATTATGTCAAAACCAGTTCCGAAGATTGCAGAATTCAGTTCTGAAGGTTTATTTACTATTCTGTCAGACAATTCTCCTTCTAATTGCAATCCTGTTCTAGTTTGATTAAGGTTAAAATGTAGGATGGTTCCATTTTTTACACCACCCACCAACATATTATATTTATATTCTTCTCCCAGTGTTGAAGAATGAATAAAGGCAACAGTTGTAGGTGCTATAGTGTCATTCCATGTTAATACAGGATCATAATATTTGCCATTACCATTGAAATTGATTAATTGATTTCTATCAAATTCCTTATCAGTAAATTCATTATACATAGAAGATAATCCTAATACCTGTCTCCATCCACTATTAAATCCTGGTTTAACGATATTTATTTCATCGCCATAATGAGATCCATTTTCAGTATCCCATAAATATCCGGTAACATTATCAAAACCAATACCAAAACTATTTCTTACACCATATCCATAATATTTGTCTAAAAGCCCATCATCTCCTAATGTAAATCCATCATTAACGGTTTCTCCATCAGGTGTAATACGTAGAACTCCTCCTCTACCATCAGGGAGAGACGTTCCCACTAAATTTTGAGTAATTGTATCACCAGATGGATCTTTTAGTCTGTTTAGGTCACCCATAACAATATATAAATTATTATCTGGACCAATTCTCATTACTCCTCCATTGTGTGATGGCCCAGGCAAATATGGTAAATCAAGTAACAATATGGGATTTATTAGAGTACCATTCACAAAATCATATCTGTAGACACGATTTCCAAGGATATTGCCATCATCTTGGTTCTCAGTTTCAGTTACAAAAAGAAAAACAAATTTGTCATTAGGACTATATTTATCTGCATGTTTGGTTTTAGATATATCTATTACGGCTATACCTAATAAACCTCTTTCACTCTTTGTTGCTACATTTAAATCTAAAAGTTCTGCTACAACTGTTCCATTAGTAACACGTTTTACTATTCCTGTATTTTTTTCTATAACTAAAAGATCATCATTTCCTATAAACTCCATTCCAGAAGGAAATTTCAATTTATCAACAATTAATTCTGTTTTCAAATTACTATCTCTTAGTATTGGAATAGAAGATTCTTTTTTTGATTTTTTGTTTGATTGAGCATCTACATTAACAACACTGTCTATACATATTAAACCAATACATATTACAACAATAATCAACATAATACTGATATTTGTCAAGTAATAACTATTATACATGCAGTAACTCATGGAATACATCATATTTGAATCTATACTAATAAAAAAACTATAAGATGAAAATAATCAATTAATAAATAAGAACTAAAAATAAATAAAAATTAATTATTCAATTATTATTTACTATCTATAGACAAATATTTATTATTTTGCTATTTTAGTAGTTTGCTCTTATATCAAGTTGTTTCAATATAGGAGATTGTTTTAAATTTGAATATGGATATGTATTAATATTGTATTTTGGTAAAGGATTATCTGGTTTAATGCTTTCTATTAGATGAGTCTGAATAAATAAGTTTTTATGAAATGTACCTCTTTTGCTTGTTTCTTTAATTATCTTTTTATAACCTGAATCATCGATTACTATGAAATTTGGAGTATCTAATGGTCTTGTAGAATAATAACTTCTATCTTGGTAGGAAATGTCAAAGATGTGTCTAGGCATCCATATGTAAAGAGGATTTCCTATCATAGTTACATTATTATTACTTTGTTGCAAATGTTGTATTAATACAGCATGTGCTTTAATTATTACAGAATTAGAATCAATTGTAATTAATGAAAAAATAGAAACTAACCCAACAATAGCAATAATTGATACCACAGCATAAGGAATAGTATTTTTGATTTTAGATATAGGTATAAAGTTAGATAGATCTACAATTAACCTTGCTGCAGCAATAGAAAATACTGGAAACAAAGGTACTATATGAAATGAAGATACAAAGTCTATCCAGTATAAGAATAAAAGAAACGGTACACTAAATAGCAATATAAAAATGTCTTTTCTAATGGCAGCATATAGAATTCCAGCCATCCCCAATGAGAATGTGATCGGGTCATTTTGAAGGAAAGTAGCCAGAGAATTAATCAGAGGTTTACTTTCTCTTTGAGTTTGATGTAATACATCTTCTACCCATATATTAAAATCACCAATAGAATAAGCATGTGCTGGCCAAATCATAGGTATTAAAATAACAGGTAAAAGCCATAGTCCAAGGCTTTTTAATTTATTATTACCACTATTAGTTAATACAATATATCCTACTAATGGCATCATTACAAAAATGGGAATTTTTGTAAATATCGCAAGTCCGAGAAATGCACCAGATAGCAAAATTAAAGATATGTTTCTTATTCCTAATTTATTATTTTGTTCTTGATTTATGTTACTTTTTATATAGAGTGCTAATAATATAGAAGTTAATAGCAGAGGAAGTTGTATAGATTCTAAAAATATTCTCCTTAATAACCATCCATAAGGAATAACTGCAAAAAGAATAGACGCCAAAAGTGCTACCTTGAATCCATATCTTTTTTCTGTTATTTTGTATATGAGAAAGGTATCTAATACAACAAATAAACCCATAATAAGTCGTGGAATCAAATAAAGCGACTCTACTGATTCTACATCTGGAGATGGATGTAATATATCAGGATAGCCAATTATACCTAAAAGGCCAGCCAATAATATTTGTCCGAAGTATGGAGCGAAATATCGATCTTGTGGTTGAAGACCTTCTCCTTCAAGAGTAGACATAGCTTTTCTCATATAATGTCCCTCATCAACATGGAAGCTAGGGAAACCAGTTATATTCCAGAGACTTGTAAAAGAACTTAAAACTAGGGGTATGAATATTAAGAGTATTTTTTTATCCATAAAACCTCTACTTTTAGTTATTTGAATCAATATTAATCCCTCATTACATATTACAAAGATTTATTGGAAGTTTTTTTTGATAGTATTATTCATCTTTGTAGACATTGTGAAAATAGCAACAAATTTATTTCTTTTGTTTATGACGCCCGTATTTGTATAACTGCCATACTGAACCTACATAGTCAATAATAACATTAAAGCCCATTTTGCTTTTACCTGATTTTCTATCTAGAAAAGTATAAGGTATCTCAAATATTGGTATATCCTTTGATTTTACAAGTATTTCCAATAATATTTTATAACCTTTTGTATCGATTTTTATATTTTCTAGAATAGGTCGTGGTACAGCAAAAAATCCAGACATTGGATCTGTAACATTATTTACATTAAGACCAAATTTTGCAATAATAGCTGCACCTTTACTTATAAGACGTCTTTTAAAAGGCCA
>JAATVJ010000164.1 GCA_014523515.1 Nitrososphaerales archaeon TH1177
AATTGTTATAATTTCTTTATCTTTTGGAACTTTACTTAAGGTCTCTTCCTTTGATAATTCGCCTAAAGGTATATTTACACTATTATCTATGTGCCATTCAGCATATTCTATAGGTTCCCTTACATCAAGTAAGAATAAGTCATTATTCTTGCCTTGTATTTTATCAAGATTTTCTTTAAGTTCAAAAGCAGAAATATTTTTACTGCTAGTTGTATCAAAATTTCCTCTATCAAAATCCCACTTCCATGCCTTTATACCACCTTGTAGATATCTTACTCTTAATCCCATTTGACGCATCATTACTGTCATTTGTTTGGTGTATTCATCATTCTCAGCTACAAGTACAATTTCGACATCTTTTGGAAGCTTAGGCATTATGTTCTTCTTTGATTCTTCATTGCATACTGCATATGATGATCCAGGAATGTGCTCTTTTTCGTAACGTCGCTTTTCACCTATATCAAATACCATTAAAGGTTGTTTACTATCTAGTATTGACTTTAGCTCTTCAGCTGAAATTGAAAATGAAGTTTCTTTTGAAGTATTTTGATTTAACCTTTTATTATTAGAATCTGATATATTGTTCATATTATCATTTAAGATATATTTTATTTAAATCCTTTTCAATGCAATGATCTGCAGAGAATGAAAATAAAATATAAAAAAAATTTAACAAAAAATACCCTTCTTGACAAGAATAAAAAATCATCTACTTTATCTTTTAGAATAGATGAAGATTATCTTAAAAAATTAAGAGAAGAAGCTCAAGAAAAAAAATAAGTCTAAATACATTGACCAATTAAATATTTGGAAAATATTTAGAATGATAAAGGTATACTGAAAGATAAAGAGTGAATAGATTCTTCTATATTTTCTTTCTAAATATTAAGAACTTTATAAAATATTATTTTACCTCTATTATGAAAAACAAATATGGTATAATCTCTATATTTCTGGAAAAATATTGTTAAATAATAATAATAATATAGTCAAGTATTTACAAATTGTTAATATTTCTATAAAGCCTTTAAAAAGGATACAACCCATATATTTATCAATGTTCTACTGTTATGATGACAATAAGTTTAAAAAAATCATAGATGAATTCATTTTATCTTCAACTAATAATAAACAATTATCAAGTGCTATAAGAAATATTGATCAACAGGCAGCAAAATTGGGTATCTTTTTTATCAAATGATGTTTTTTGTTATTTTAAAATGATTCAATTGAGAATATGAAAAAGAAATCGTTAATTAAGGATTTACGGTAATTTATTATTGTGTTTGATGTAATTTCTTAATAATATATTATATTTTGTGGTTATAACATATTTTTCTTTTAAAAGAGCCTTTATATTTTTATTTTTACAAAAAATCTGCTTCTTATTTAATTTACAAGATTATACAATTTACTATAATAGTTACAAGAAAAAATATTTAAAAAGTTATTATAAGATATTTTCAATCGTAACCATATTAAAATACATTATTATTTTAAGATTTTTTATAGAAATTGAATTTAATTTATTTTTTGTTTGATGTTATAAGTAAAGTATTGATATATTAATTCATATAGTTCAAAGAACTGAAATATTTATTTTGATTATAAACAATCAACTTGATAAGCATATAACATTTATTTCTAATCAATAGAATTAAATTAAAATTCAATTTATTAATAAGAAGAACATTATATCAAATTATGAACCATGTAGAAAGGCCGGAAAATACCGATTATATTAAATGTTTGTTTTGTAATGAAAAAGATGAAAATAAATTATTAAAAATACTTTTAAAAATCGAATTATCTGTAAAAATTGTTATGATATTATTATAGAAATGACGAAACCTTATAGAAATAATAATAGTAATAATAATTAAATTAGTTAAATTATTATAATTTTAACATTATTCTTAAATTAGGTATAAATTGTGATTAAATAAACTAACAGGTTTTATGTCTCATGATATATAGTTTAATACATTATTCTTCTCACACTTACTTTTCAACATCCCTTTAGAAAACCATGGATTCAACTGAACTCAAATATTTGGTATATACTTTCTAAATTTTGTAAATTTAATTATAATCAAATAGAATTTCATGTTAAAAATATATTTACAGTTATTATAAATTGATATTTGCTGTAATTTAGTTATTTGACTAATTAATAATTCTGTATTTTAAAAATTCCCACATATAATAGAATACTTTTAGAAATAAATTTAAATAAAAGTATACTAAAGAATGTTATATGAAATTTATCCATTTTTTATTTATTTATGTGTTTTCTGTTGTTTTAACAATATCGGTTATTACACTCTTAGCCTTTGAACAAGCTAATTTTGCTAATTTGAAAACCTATTCCTATTCTCAAGGAAAATTTCTTGTGGATCATTCTTTTAATTGGAATATAGATCCCAAAGAGAATAAATATAATTTGAATAATAAAGAAAAACTTCAACAATAAAAAAAACAGCAATTAACTTTATAATGCAACGTTTGTATACATTACTTAAATATCTTTAAATCAATGAGGTTTAAAAAATGAAGAGTATTCAAAGAAGGTTAATAGTCATTCTTGATATCATCTCTGAAATAATTGCTATACCTTTCTTAGTATTTCACTAAAAATTATGCTTCTATGTTATTATGGTTTACTGGAATGTTTGAAAATATTAACAATCAGATTCATCTCTATATTTAGTTAGCTAGTCGAAGTCTAATCCTACTACAGTGAGGATTCTACTACTATTTTGTATTTAGCTTTATATTAACATGTTTAAAATGTTAACATATTTTTTTTATAACTGATTAAATAAAATGATTTTGTTAAAATTAATACAATACTAAAACTAATTGTTTCTTTCAATAGTAAATATCATTAGCTATGATAGTATCTACTGAGCTTATTATATTTAATAAATTTAAAAATTATCCATACAAAAACGAATTAGGTATATTTTTAAACCTATTAATAGAAACAAATAGAAATAGGAAAATAGAAAAGAAAAAAATCGCTTATTGAATTTCAAATAATAAAAGGGCATATCTATGAATGGTTCTAGCTAGAAATACTATAGTCCCAGGTTGAAAAGTAAAGTGGGATAATTTCTAAAATTACACTATCGCCATTTTTTACAAAAGACATTAACTTTTGTGCCATAGGATGTTGTATATTTCCCAAATATTTTGTCATTATCTTTTCTGCAATTGGGATATTGTGAGTTACGTCATCATGAATTCTACAGATACCTTTTCCCTTGACCCCCTTGTATGGTGGATTAGGATCATCTATGCAGAAATAAAGATTCTTATTTTTTCGTAAATTATCTATCTTTTTTGAGAGCTTTGAGGTTTCAACGTATAATTTGTTATTTGCAGAGTCAAAATAATACCATGTAGGATGAATATTTGGATACCGTTTATCATCTATTGTTCCTAAATGAACATTAAGTTTGCTATATGTCAAAAAATCATTTATTTCCTGTTCAGTCAGAGATTTTCCAAATTCAGGACTTGCATTAATGATTCTTATCATGCTTATAGAGTCAAGGTTATAAGAGAATATTAAGTCTTTTTCATTCTCTATCTAAGTCAAGTGGCTTGGTTAATGTCACAATATTTTAACTAATGAGTCTAAATTACTGAATAGGTAAAGCTTAAGGTATCCAGAACATCATAATTTTGTGTACAGTAGTTCTTCTAAACTCTACCTCACAACAGTACAGAA
>JAATVJ010000165.1 GCA_014523515.1 Nitrososphaerales archaeon TH1177
CATGTATTTTTGTAAGATTTCTGGTATTATTACTCCATTAGATGTCTGATAGTTTTCTAAAATTGCGACTAGTGTTCTTTGAATTGCTACTAGTGTGCTATTTAAAGTATAGACTAATTTAGTCTCTTCATTTGTTTTATCTCTGAATCTAATTCTTAATCTTCTAGCCTGATAATCAATACAATTTGAGCAAGAGACTATCTCTCTATAGTTTTTTTGTGCTGGTATCCATGCTTCAATGTCATATGTCTTAGATGATATTTTGCCTAAATCAGCAGAACATAATAAAACTACTCTATATGGTATTCCGAGTTTTTTATAAAAATCTTCTGCGATATTTAGCATTCTCTCATGTTCTTTCCAGGATTCTTCTGGTCTAGAATAGACAAATTGTTCAACCTTATCAAAATGGTGAACCCGAAAAATTCCCTTCATATCTTTTCCATGAGCTCCTGCTTCTTTTCTAAAACATGGACTAAATCCTGCATATCGTAGAGGTAATTTTGAACCTTCTAGTATTTCATCCATGTGAATTGCAGCCATAGCATGTTCAGAAGTACCGATCATAAAAAGATCTTCATCTTGAATTTTGTATATGACGTCTTTAAAGTCTTCTAAAATTACTGCTCCTTCCATCGCATTTTTTCTAATCATATAGGGTGGTTGTAATAAGGTGTATCCTTTTTCACAAAGAAAATCAAGAGCAAAACTTATTATTGCATGATTTAATTTTACTAAATCATTTTTTAAAAAATAAAATCGTGATCCCGATATTTTTGCAGCTTTTTCAATATCAATTAAGTCAAGACTTTCTCCAATGTCAATATGATCCCTTATTGCATGATCAAATTTTTTGATTGTTCCATGAGTTCTAATTATAACATTATCTGTTTCATCTTTTCCAACTGGGACAGAATCATGTAAAAAATTTGGAAGCAGCATCATCAAACTATTAAATTTTGAATTATTGTTAGAGATTTTTTCTTCCAGTACTTTAATTCTATTTCCTATTTCTTCCATTTGCTTAATATAAATTGAAATGTCTTCATTTTCCCTTTTTTTCCTAGCTATATTATTAGCAATTTTGTTTTTTTTGTGTCTCTCTAATTGTAGATTTGCTATTAATTCTCGACGTCTTTTATCTAGATTTATTAAATCATTTAATGGAAATTTAATGTTTCTTTTTTCTAACATGTCTATAATTTTGTCTAAATTGTCTCTTAGATTTTTTGGATCAATCATGGTTTATCACTTTTTTAGCAAGATGAATATGACGTAATATTTCATCTATAGTATTTATCATGGTGTCAATTTTAGTAGATGATGTATTAATTATCAAAGACTTATTGTTAACTGACATTTCCATAGAAAATTCATCAGGAAAATTGATGTTATCAGGTAATAAAGTATTCAAGATGGAATCTCTTTCATTTACTTTCGAAAACTCTACTTCAATACTAATTGATATTTTACAACAATTATGATGATTCTCTCTCATATTTTGAAATTCCTTTTCTTATAATTGATGTAGCTTCTTCAATTTTTGAATAGGATACTTTAAGTATATACATATTAGAAACATTTCTATCAACTTGAGATATAATATCTGGATATTGTTTTAATATGGAATCGATATCAAAATTTAAATCACAATTATTACCCTTTATACTATAAAATTTATAATTATTATCATTTGATAAAGTTCTTAAAAAAAACCATTTCTTTCTTAAAGTTATTGATTCACTTAAAATTTGGACCATGTCTTTTACATTGTCATCTGCTATGATACCTTCTCCATTAATAAATACAAATAAACCATTATCAATCAAGCGCCATTTCTCTTTAAATATTTTTTCTAGTGAGTTAATAATATTGGCTTTATAATTATTAGTTAGTTGTTCAGTTTCTATTAATGTATCATTTCTTTCTCCCATACATATTCCAACTGCTAATTCAGATTTCATATTTCTTATACAAGCATTAATTACAAATGCAAATTCTCTTCCATCATGTAATATACTATTATTGTCTTCTTTTACAAATTCAAATAACTGATTTACAAGATTATTGGAAATATTTTCAACAATCTCTTTGTTCCTATTATTTTTACTTGATAGAAAAATGAATTTAGTAATTGCATCTAAAATTATATTTTTTTCCTCTTCAGAAATTTCTGCAAAAGTTCTAAATTTGCCATTCTTATGAGTATTAATCCCTGAATTTTTCAAAATTTTAAAACAATTTTCTTTGTTATATGTGACACCTTCTATATATGGTGAAATATTATAAGCTAGCGCTTCATGTATGGGTTTATGTCCAATGCTATTAAAAACTAAATCTGTCTTAATATTTACAATTCCAATTGATGATGCAATTGATGCAATTTCAGAATTTAATCCAATTAGTGATTTTTTAATCCCTGTATCTTGTTTTTCTGCTAATGCAGAAACTATTGATAAGAGTGATAATTTTTTGTTTCCTTTATTTAATCTCTCAGCTATTAAATAAGCTAATCCTCCTGATGATATTTCATTTTTTCCATCTATTCCATATATGTATGGATTTAGTAAATATTCCTCATATTCCTTTACATTTTGAGCTATCCTATTGTGGTCTATGATTAAGAACTTATCATTTAGATTCTTAATTTTTCCAAAATCTTCTATATTCAGATCTATAAAAATATTAAAATCATGATCTTCAGAAATTATCCTTGCAATGGTATCAGGATCTAAATTATCAATTGTTCTAAAAGTAAATCTTGTATCTAATTTTAACAATGCTTTAGATAGAATCGTCCCAGCAACTAATCCGTCACAGTTTCTTCTAGAAATCAAAAAAATGTCTTTATCAATATTTGAGTATATTCTTTCACCATTGAATTTAAGAGCAGTTTCAAGCTCCTTTTTAAGCATTATTATTTATTCTAATTGTGCTATTACTGCAGAATATTTCCAATTTGAAGGAATTTTACCATTATTTTTGTAATATTTAGAAATTCTATGAATCTTTGATTCTATTAATTCTAATGAACGAACATTTCTACGATCACTATTATGAGTTTTTAAATGTTTTTGAAGTCCTAATGCTTTCTGTACTAGTTTATTCAAATCTTCAGGCATTGTAGCATTTATATTATTTTCATTTAGAACAGTTGTAATGGATTTTCCTAATATTGGTTTGACAAGAGGAATTGCATGTTCGTCTCTAAGTTTTAATCCAATTTCACTTGGCGATAATCCTTCATTAGATAATTTCACAATAAGTTCTACTATTTCCTTTGGTTTTTGATTAATCCAATTAGGGGCATCTTTAGTAGCTGGTCTAATTGAATGAGATTTTCCATGAGTATGAGCATGAGTTCGAGCCATATTGATATTAATTTTTTTGTATATCTTAAATGTTACTTAATTATAACATTTCCTATGATAAAAGTTAAATAATTGAATCTGAATGGTAAGATTATGATGAATAAGTCAAATATCTTGATAGTGACTGCAATAGTAATGGCTATCGGAACTGCTTTCTTAGGACCTCAATCAGCTCTAGCACAATATAGTGGTGGAGAACAAGTTGGCGGTTCATCATTAGAAGAACAATTAAAGTTAGCTCAAGAAAAGTTGCAGATTGCTGGACAAGAAGGAGCTTATGGTTCAGGGACTTCTATGGTAACTGGAGATGTTAACCAAACCATGATATTTATAGGAATACTAGTGGCAATATTTGGTGGTGTTGCAGCTGCATTCTTCCTTATGAGTAGAAGTAGAACAAGAAAAGAAGCAGCTAAATACTAAATTATTTTTTTTTTATTTTAAAAATAAAATTATTCAATCATAATAAAATTTTAATTAATTAGGATTTATTAAATCAATTAAAAACAGCAATTATCTATAAAACTTTTTAAAATTTATAATACTTTTAAAAAGGTTCATGCATATATATTAATACACCAAAATGTATATATCACAGCCTTTGATTGCTATATGATATGGTAGTAGGTGCTATCACCAATCTCAGTGCAATGATTAGTAACGGATTTCATGGTCTAATTCAACAAATAGGTCCAAACTATGATCCATTGTTCTACGACGTTATGGTGTATATTTTCGGTACAATATTGTTTGCAGTCTTCCTGCTAGGAGTAATTTCATTTTGGCTAAGAAGAAAAGGACTTGGCGGAGCTTCTGCAAAAGAACGTTGGACACAAGAATTAGAGAAATACTTTGAAAGAGAACAGATTGGTTTAATTCCAGACGAAAAACATCACTGGTAAACCATCATTATAATGATGGTTTGTTTTGCAAACAAACCATGTTTAATCTTTTTTTATTTACTTTATTTTTTTTAAATGACTAAGTTTTTCAATTTAAAAATAAATAAATGTAAAATGTTATTGATATTTGAAAATTCATAACAAAATGCTATTATTGACTTTGTTATTATTATTTAATGAACAATTTCTAAATTATATATTATATGTAGTGATATCATAAATACAATTTCCATATATATATTAGTTTATGGTAATACTTGTATAGTAAATTAATTTTAAAAATAAAAAAAGAGTAGGTTTTGTTAAATAACTTGCCACGGTCTAGTTGCAAAAGTTACTCCAAGTCCAGCGCCAATCACTATTACTTGATACCATATATTTGACCATGGTACTGTTTTTAATATTGCCTCACCAGTTACTTGAACTGTTTGACCAGGGCCTAAACCTGGACCTACGGTTGCAACATTAAGCTGGGTATGTACGTGATATACTCCGGGTTCTAGGGCTTTTGCAGTTACTGTGTATGGAATTGTAGCTTGTGGTTCAAGCTCAAATACGTTACCTGGTGGGTCCCTAGAAGTAAATTCCCATCTATTACCTGCATTTGTGGATTCACTAAAGAGAGAAATCCATGCTCTTAGTGGTCTATTGACAAGACTTTGTAAGGTACCAGTTACTGTTATTTCTTCTCCGGTTTGCAAGGTCTGTGCTGAAAATGCTTCATCTTGAATTCTTACGAATCTACTTTGAAGCTGTGCCTGAACACCATGACCTTCAGCATCTTCAATTGGAATAAGGGTTACTGCAGTGGACATCACAATAATTATAGCTATAGTTACCGCTAATGCACTTTTTATCATATTCGTATAGTAGGGAAGATGAATAACATGGATATATGTTTTGCTGTTTTTTGGTTATCTCATTACTTTTTTAGATAATTATTATGGATAAAATCAAAAATCTTATTTAATTTCTTTTTATTGACTAACATTATACAAATGAATAGCAAAATTTAAAAAGGCATGTTTATACACTATAATTATATGACTTTACCAAAAGGATATGGTCCAGGTGGAAGTAGAGCTGAAGGTGCTGGTCCTCGTGATGAGATAGAACGTATGATAGGTCGTAGAGTTGAAAACATGAGGGGAATTTTCATTCTTGGGTTCATCTTATGTTGGGTTGCAACTATGGGTGGTATATATGTTGGAGTAACTGTATATCCGTGGGCTTATCCATTACCTAGCGGAATGTTTGCAGGATCGGTACTCACCGTCATAGAAGTATTAGGAATAATATTTATCTTAAAAATTGCAGGCGAAAAACCAATGCGTCCATAAAACTTTTTTTATTATATTTAATAAAACCTTTTTTTATAAAATTCTATTATTAGGTTATTCTTTATAATACAATATAGATACAATATAAGGAACAAATTATTTCAATAAAAAAATAAAATTTTATATACAACATTCGAGAGTAGGTTGTTAATGGTCTGGCTACGACGTACAACGCACTATCTATTCATAGTAGTCGTTGCTGTTAACAGTACATTATTAACTATCAATGCTGGTGACTATATCTTCTATACTGATTGGGCTTGGACTTCATTTGTCGTATTTTCTATTTCACAATCTACTATGCTTGTGGTAGGAGCGATTTATTACATGCTCTTCACAGGAGTTCCAGGTACAGCTACATATTATGCAACAATTATGACAATATATACATGGGTTGCAAAAGGTGCATGGTTTTCTTTAGGATATCCATATGACTTTATAGTAGTTCCGGTTTGGATTCCTTCTGCAATGTTATTGGACCTATCATATTGGGCTACAAGGAGAAACAAACATGCAGCCATTCTAATAGGTGGAACACTTGTTGGAATGTCATTGCCTGTATTCAATATGATAAACCTGCTGCTAATAAAGGATCCACTAGAAATGGCATTCAAATATCCTAGACCTACGCTACCTCCGTATATGACGCCTATCGAGCCTCAGGTCGGTAAGTTCTACAATAGCCCTGTAGCTTTAGGTGCAGGAGCGGGTGCGGTGCTTAGTGTGCCAATAGCAGCATTAGGTGCTAAGTTAAACACTTGGACATATAGGTGGATGGCAGCCTGGAGTAAATGGGATTAAAAATCCTTCACTTTTCTTTTAATTTTTTTGAAA
>JAATVJ010000166.1 GCA_014523515.1 Nitrososphaerales archaeon TH1177
AGCACATTCTCAAGGTAAATATTAACGGATGATTTTTCGTTGCCAGATTGGGATAATATAGTAAAATCAAAGAAAAATGTACGCTCAAAAGATAATACTCCAATAGGAAATGTTATTGCTAATTATGTTAATCATATACTTGTTATAGACGACGTAAATAATCATACATACAAGATCCCAAAATCATATGTAGAAAATTATAATGGATCTGAATTATTTTTAAGTATTAATCATCAAGATTTAAAAAAATTAGATGAACACTATCACAAATCCGACGAACCAAAATCTATTAATGATATGTTTATGGATATTCTTGTTAAAGGATTAAGTTATATAAACGGAACTATTAAAATAGCAATTAAAAATAATGATTCCTTAAGAATAGAAACTGCAGATAAAAAAATAAAACTAAATATAATTGATCCATCGATTTTTGATATTCCTTTAGAAATTCTAAAAGACAATAAGATTGATTTTTTTAAGTATATGAAAGAAGCTAAAGAATTTGCTCATAGACTTTCAGAAAATGAATTAACTTTGGTTATACTTAATAAAGGTGAAAATACAATTACATTGGGAAAAAATGCAAGTCCTTCTTTCTCGAAATTAATTACAAGAAGTGATGATATTCAGATTGATAGTATAAGAAAATCCATTAAACTAGCAGGCGATATTGATAAAGATGAAGAAAAATAACCTTTTGATTAGATACTATAGATAGATATACTTAGCTAATTATAACAAAAACAATATAAAATATTTAAAGAATTTATTTATCGTTATAAATAAAAAGTTAAAATCTATTTATTATTTCTGCTTTGAAGTAAAATAATATTAAATGCAAGATAACTATGTAATAAAAAAATTTACTAATAATAAAGAGCATATACTATAATAATGAAATTTTGTCTAGAAATATGGGGAACAAACTATGAAAAAATTAAAGATATCTGTATATTTGCTGAAAAAAATGGATACGATGGATTTTTTTATGGTGAATCCTTAGTAAATATTGATCTGGACTGTTGGACTATATTATCATCATTAATAAATATTACAAGTAAAATAAAACTTGGGCCTGTAATAACATATCTATTTCCAGATTATCGTAGCATTGCCTTATTGGGTAAACAGGCAATGACATTTCAAACTTTATCCAAAGGAAGGTTGGAATTTAGAACAGGTGCTGGAGCAACGTTACAATATTCTATACAATGGTGGTATCCTTATGGAATTGAATATCTTAAAAATGTTAACAGAGTAGAACTATTAGATGAAGGGTTACATGTTTTGACTATGCTTTGGAATAAAGAATCATCGTCTGTTACATTTAAAGGAAGATATTTTGAATTAAATGATGCAAATATAAAAATTCCTCAAATATCAATTGAAAAGATTCCAATCACAGTTGCTGCCAAGAAAAAAAAGACTATGACCATAGCAGCGAAGTATGCAGATATATGGGAATCTTCTTATATTTCTCCTAAAGAATTTTTAAAATTAAACAATGAATTTATTCATATTATTGATAAAGGTATTGATAGAAAAATTGAAAGATCTATAGAGTTAGATGTTATAATTGCTGAATCTGTTACTGATCTAGAATATAAAGAAAAAATATTTGCAATGGAAAGAGGACCAAATATATTAAATCAAATACGAAAACATGGATTAATAGGAAAATCTACCACTGTGGTAGAACGAATTAAAGAATATCTTGAAGCGGGAGTTACTCAATTCTTTCTTGCTTTTCAAGATCCATTTGATATAAGTTCATTAAGCATATTTAATGATGTAATAAAAGCTGTTAAATGAAATAGATATTAATAATAAAGACTATACTGCTTAGTTCAATAAAAACAGTAAATATAAAAACTATTTCTGAAATTTCGAAAATTAACTTTGTAAAGCTTGAAAATATTATAGTATAATCAAAAGTTTATCTAACTATCATATTAATAATATGTATTTGCTTCTAAATCAATTCTTCATTCTTATCATTAATTTTAAAATATTGTAACAGATAATTTAATCTTTAATTTAGTATATTCAATTAGATTTTAGAACATATCTTAACACAAATGAAATATTAATTATATAAATAAAAAAAATATGGCTTTGTCTTTTATAGACTATACTATGGACAGTAATTACTTCCATCGGGTAAAACCATACAGTCTTCTTCTATATTTACTTCTGTAGCATCAAGAAGAGTATTATTTGGATTACTTATGACTGTATCATTTCTTATAATAGCAGTATTATTTCCTTCCAGCTTTTCAAAATCTTCAATTGTCTCCGCACCGGGATCGTTTGTTTCTGTAGTTTGTGCAACCGCAAAATTAATTCCATTTGTATATCCTACAAAAAGGAAAGAAAATACAGCAGCAACTAATAATATTTCAATATTAGTCTTTTTTATCATTAACAATGGTATATAAGATTATTATAAAATTTTTTCCAAAATTTCTATATTTTTTTCTTTATAATACAATTTATCAATTAAAAGATTTTAAAGCACAATATACTTTTTATTATTAATATAAGGTTCAAAGTTATAGAATGTAATTAATTATATTATGCAAATTCCTTAGAATGTAACTAATTATCATCTTCTATATTCTAAACTTTTAAGATCAATGATAAATTCTAGTAAGATTAAAATTTGTTTCTGTATGATTTTAAATATTGAAATTTAATTTACTCAAAGCTATCAAAAATACACATAGACATCCTATTAATATTATATTACATTGTATTGGATCGCCCCTATATATTAGTGGAATATATTTTATAATAATATACTTTATGAATCAAAATATATCAATATTATATGGTATTATTTTATGGCTATGTGCAATTAGTTTATTTATTTTAGGACATAAGATAGAAGGCAATTTAAGAGCAATAACATTAGTTATTATCTACAAGTACTTGAGATCCTTCTTCAAGACTAGGATCAATCTCAAAATGACAAGTAATCATATTAAATAATTCCAAACTCATTCATAAGTGAAAGGGATACTTCTATAATATATTATTTTATATAACTATGGGATATAGCTATTTTTGACATACCATTTTTATACTTTGAAATACATCAAATACAATACATCTTCTAAACATGTATATATTAATAAATTTTCTACTTATATTCTGATTGTACTCTCTTTTCCTTTATTCAAATTCTAATTAATTTCTAAAATATTATTTTAAACTCTAACACTTCTGGATCCAATCTATTAATTTTTCTTTGGTAATTATATCTTAAATAAAAATAGCCAATGACAATAGTACTTCCTATGAATAATAACCAATATCCTAATGTATTTTCTAAATTTAAAAAACTACTTGCTATTGTAATTATTGCTAAACTAACTATGCTTATTATAATAACTTCATTTTTTATATTTTTTATATATTGTTTCATAACCTAATTCAATGTCAAAGTAGTATTTATACTCGTGGCTAATATTATAAATAGTGCCAACTTTTTATTTTGAGTATAATAATAAACGTTGATAAAAATATAATATCACAACTAAATTAAGTTAGCACTATAATAGTGTTAGGCACTAAAGATAAATAATAGAATAGTAAGAATAATAATATTATATGGTCTATATTAGGGTAAAAAAAGTAAAAAATATTGATTATGCTTATCTTGTTGAAAGTAAATGGAATAAAGAAAAACAAACTTCGCAACAAATTACAAGGCAATATTTAGGTCCGCTAACTC
>JAATVJ010000167.1 GCA_014523515.1 Nitrososphaerales archaeon TH1177
AACTAACCTAAATCATTTGTTTATATAATTTAAATTTTTATTACATAATCCGATTAAAAGTAATAGTTCATAAGAAAACATAAATTATTTGATTAATTAGTTTAATTAGTATATGATTTAATTAAAATATATCAGTAAAAAATATTTTATTATAACAATATTTAATAATCTCTAAAAATGAATTAAATTGAGTCCATTTTTAGCACCAATATCACAACGGAAACCACTGGCCCCAAAGTATATAAATATTTTGTGTAAAGGTAATGGTAACTAATTATAACTACAGTAAAGTTATTTTATAAAGTCGTTAGATCTCAAATAACAGAAATAAAACATCCAACAGCTATTTATCTTTCGTTAAATTAACAGAACCTCAATTTTACTAAAATTAACTCATATTTACAGTATATAAAAGAAAAAGAAAATGATCAAAATATGATCATTAAAATTATTGATTCAGTATTTAGATATTATTTAATTTGTAGTAATGATACTTATTTGTAACAACATATTATTTAAATAATTCCTATATGAATGGTGATTAATGACAAAATTTAGCATTGCCACATTTAATTGTGAAAATCTAATTGCACGGTTTAAATTTACGGCAAATGTAAATCCAAACGATGCAATAATTGATGGTTGGCTAGCAGATAAAACTAAATTACGATTAACGATGAAACTTCCAAACGACTTACTGCTTTGGCAATCAAAGAAACAAAAGCTGATATGATCGCCTTTATCCTTAAGTTAACAGACCATAATAAATAATCAAAATTATATAATACTATGATACATATACCTTTCATAAAATTAGACATATTTAGATAGATATGAAAAATCAGGATACTGATCACTTTTCACTTTTTGTTGAAACATGTGAAAAGATTAGATTGACCGCTAAAAAGAATGAAAAAATAGAAATTATTTCTTCATATATATCCAATCTAGATGAAACCTCATTATTTATAGCAGTGCTATTCCTATCAGGAAGAGTATTTCCTGCAGGATCAAACCTTACACTCAATATAGGATTTGCTGCTATTATGCAATCGCTTTCTGAAATTGCAATGTTAGATAGTAAAGATATACAAAATATTCATCTAAAACATGGAGATATAGGTGCAATAGCAGAATATGCAGTATCTAAAAAGTATGTTATTTCTCTTTTTAATCAACAAGACAAATTAGATTTAAGTTTCTTATATCGTCAATTTAAAAAAATAGCAACTATTAGTGGTTCCGGTTCAAATAGAAATAAAAAGGAAATATTAAAAGGATTGCTTATTGCTTGTTCTCCACTTGAATCAAAATATCTTATTAAGATTATTACTGGTGAAATGAGAATTGGTTCAGTCGAAAGTCTCGTTGAGATTGGTATATCTCGAGCATTTGGTAAAGAATTAAAAAATATAAGAGAAGCTATGCTTATTTCTGGAGATATTTCACAAGTAGCGGTATTAGCAAAAAAAAACATGCTTCACAATGTATTAATGAAACCATTCGTGCCAGTAAGTTTTATGCTAGCAGATGCTATGTATAGTGCAGAAGAGATAATAAAATATTATAAAAAACCTTTAATTTGTGAATATAAATATGATGGAATAAGGTTACAATTGCATAAATTCAATAAAGAAGTGCGGCTTTTCTCTCGCAATCTTGTAGATATAACATATGCATTTCCTGAATTAGTGAAAGCTGCAATAGAAACTACAATAAAAATGACAAATACAATGTTACCTAATCAATTAGATTTTATTGTAGATGGAGAAGTCGTAGCCTTTAAAAATGGTAAACCATTGCATTTTCAAGAACTTCAGAAACGTCTTAGAAGAAAAAAAGTGACTTATGATATTCAAACTGAAGTCCCTATATATTACTTTATTTATGATATTATGTATTTTAAGAATAATCAATTATTAAAGAAATCACTTTTTGATAGAAAAGATATTTTATCTACAATATATTTTAAAGAACCAATAATTAATTCAAGTTATAAAATTGTAGAATCAATAGAAAAAGTAATTGCAATATTCAATGAAAGTAAAGATATTGGACATGAAGGATTAGTAGTAAAGGATCCATTATCTCGATATCATCCAGGAAAAAGAGGCAGATATTGGATGAAGTTAAAGAAGGAATTAGATACAATTGATGTAGTAATTGTGATCGCAGAATATGGTCACGGAAAAAGAGCAGGAGTATTATCTGACTATACATTTGCGGTAATAGATGAAGAGGATAATAATAATAATTACAATAACGATAAAAATATTTATGAAAAAAATATTACGCTAAAAACTATTGGCAAGGCATACTCTGGATTGACCGATAAAGAGATTTATGAAATGACCAAAAGGTTGAGAGAAATTACAGTCGAAGATAAGGATAATAGAATATTAGTAAAGCCTGAAATAATTTTAGAAATTGCTTTTGATACAATACAAAAAAGTGATAGGCATGATAGCGGGTTTGCATTACGATTTCCTAGGATAAAGAGTATTCGTTTTGATAAGAGTATAAAGGATATAGATACATTAGAAAAAGTGAAGCAGATTTATAAAAACCAAATATATGTAAAGCATAAGAAAATTTAAAGAATAGTAAATTACTTGTTATTGTATATCCCTTCTCATTTCTGAGGCTATTCTTAATTTTAGTATGAATTCTAATAGAATTTTATCAATATCTATGATCGACTTCAAATATTATATAAAGACTCTCTAATAGGCACTGTTAACTTAACAAAAGATCTAACTATATGCGAATAAGTCTAGTAAATCCAAATCAGACAGTAAGGTATATTCTAACAGTAGTATGAGATATGTGGGAATGGATCTCCATAAGAACTATTGGTAATGGATGAGAAAGGAAAAGTAATCAGGAATAGTAAAATAGATAATGATATATAAAAGATAGGGAGATTTTTTGACCAGATCAAGAATAAAAAGAAAAATGATGAGAACTACAATTATCAAAAGATAGTAATGGAATCATCATCATGTGTATGATATAACATATACGAGTACTTGTATGAAGAAAGAAATCTGGATATAATATTATCAAATCCAATAAAGACAAGAGCAATTGCATCAGCAAAGATAAAAACAGATAAATTTGATGCAGTTAAAACTAGCCAGTTTACTGAGGGGGAT
>JAATVJ010000168.1 GCA_014523515.1 Nitrososphaerales archaeon TH1177
AATCGAGTGTTTCTCGAATTTTTCCGACTTGTCCATCCATCATAGAAGATGGTGCTACGACATCTACTCCTGCGCTTGCATGACTAAGTGCAATCTTAGATAGTAATTCAATTGTTAGATCATTATTAACTACTTTTTTATCCTTTTCTAATAATCCACAGTGACCTGTTTTATTATATTGGCATACACAAACATCAGTTATAACAGTAATTTTACGTCCAAAATTTGATTTGATCAATTGTAAAGAGCTTTGTACTATTCCGTTTTTGGAAATTGATGATTTTCCTCTATTATCTCTTAATCTTGGTATGCCAAAAAGAAGAAGAGAATCTATCCCATGATCAACAATCTTATCCACTACCTGTATAATCTTATCATATGAGATTTTAAAAATTCCAGGCATATAAGATAGTTCCTGAAAATTGTTATTTTCATCAACAAATAATGGAAATATCAAGTCACTTTTTTTTAAATTAAACTGTTTCGAAAATTCATAATAGATAGTATCAAAAGTCAACATTTACTTCTTTCAATTAAACTAATGTGTATTTCACTGTTTTGCAAAATCTATTATTTTTTATCTGTAAAATCCTTATCATCGCCATTGTCATTTAACGTCCATGGGAACCATCTACCAACAATTTTTCCCCAATCGATTCTAAGATATAAGAATATGATTAAAATTACTATGCTAATACTCACTCCAACACCTATATACAAATAAACTGGATCCGTACTCTCGGCTGTCAATATTTCTACTACCGGTCTTCCCAAGAACACACTACCAAATACAATAAACTCATTTAGAATAAATTTCCCAGTAAAGGTAGCTATCACGAATTTGGCTGGATTATATTTTGCTAACCCAAGAGGAATGTATACCAGATCATCTGGAATAGGAGTCAATGCTGCAGCAAATGCACCAGGCCATCCATATTTCGATAGCAGCCTTTGTAAAGGCAGCATTCTTTTTTTTGCTTTTGAACTTAAAATTACATTTCTTCCATAATAGCTTACATAAAAAATTATTAATTTTGCTATTACTGCTCCCACGGCACTTGAAAGAGCGACTAAATGAGGATTAAGATTTTGATTAATTCCTGCTGTGAATAATACAGGAAAATAAGGAACAGGGATAAAGAGGATTATACTAGCAAAAAATGTAATGATTAAGATTCCAATATATCCATACTCTTCATATCCAAAGTCAAAAAAAGGGAGTATCTCGTTAATTCCATCCAACTATTGACTCTCCTATCTGATTATTTTTTGTGTAATTTAAGTCAATAATTTCCATAAAATATACCTTCTTGTAATTTCTAAATTTTAGATGGTTGTAAAAAACAAACCATACAACAAAAACAATAATAATTAATATGCTTTAGCAAAGATAACAGTTTTTTTAGAATGTGCATTGCAATATATACATTTATCTTCTGAATCTGGTTTATTATTGAATGGAACAAGTCTAATATCAGCACCGGTGTCATTTTTTATGTCAATTTCACAATCTTCTTTTTCGCACCAATCTGCAAGAATAAAGCCACCTTTTTCCTTTAAGATATTCTTCATTTCTTGATAGTTAGAAACTTTTATAATGTTATTGTCTTGCATTTCTTTAGCCTTTTCAAATAGCAATCTTTGAATTTGGTCAAGATAGAAACCTACACGATCAGAACAGTCTTCTCTATTAATTAATATTTTTTCTCCCGTATCTCTTCTTACAATTTCTAAATTTTTATTTTTTATATCTCTTATTCCAATATTAATTCTCAATGGAACTCCTTTAATTTCCCAATCGTTAAACTTCCAACCTGCAGTATATTCTTCCCTATCATCAAGAATAACCCTAAATTCCTTTTCCTTCAGCTCAGCCAATAATTTATTTGATTCTTCAATAACAATATCTCGATCCTTGTTCTTAAAAATTGGGACTATGACTAATTGAATTGGAGCAATTTTAGGTGGTAAGATTAATCCTTTATTATCTCCGTGCATCATAACCAATGCTCCTATTACTCTCCATGAGAGTCCCCATGAAGTCTGCCATCCAAAATATTGTTTTGAATCGCGACCTAGAAACCGGATTTCAAAAGGTTTTGAAAAATTTTGACCTAAATTGTGAGAAGTTGCCATTTGTAATGCTTTTCCATCAGGCATCAAAGATTCAAGGGTAGTAGTATATAAAGCTCCAACAAATTTTTCTTTTTCTGTTTTTACTCCTCTAATCGTTGGAATAGCGAGAAAGTTTTCTATAATACATTGATAATAATCCAAGATCAAGAATACTTCTTCGTCAGCTCCTTTCCTATTTTCATGTACAGTATGGCCTTCCTGCCATAGAAACTCTGAGTTTCTTATGAAAGGCTTAGTAGCTTTGATTTCCGCTCGTAATGCAGAATTCCAAAAATTAATTTTTAATGGAAGATCTCTATAACTCATTATCCATTTTGAAAAAATTTGATAAGCAAGGGTTTCTGAGGTCGGTCGTACCGCTAATTTATCTGTTAATTCATTATTTCCTGCTTTGGTAACCCAAAATACTTCAGGAGTAAAGCCTTTAAAATGTTCCTTTTCTTTAGATAAAAGACTTTCAGGAATAAGAACAGGAAGAAATCCATTTTGATGGCCTGATTCTTGTAATTTTCTATCTAACGATTCTTTTATTATTTCCCATATTCTATAGCCATATGGTTTAAGTATAATAAAACCCTTGACTGGAGAATAATCTATTAGACCTGCTTTGGTCACAACTTGGGTATACCATTCACTAAAGTCACCTTCTTTTTTAGTTGTGATTCCTATCTCTTTTAATTCCGACAATAAAATCCCTTAATTCGATCGATTCATCAAATAATAATTATAATAATGGTTCACCACGACAATATACTTTTCCCGATATTCTACTATTAAAATTCTTACAGACATAACAAGGGATAAAAGAGATTTCTTTTTCTAAAACAGGACAATCAACTGATTCCATTTTCATTCTTTTGAGCATCTTTGGGCTTACACCTTTTAATTTCAGTTTTCCTTTATCATCCATCATTCCAATACTTTTTAATTCACTTTTGACATCCTCACCGAGTCTAATAGCTTTATCCGATAATTTTACTTGGACAATATATTTTGTATCAATATCAGCAATAGAATTAGATTCACTCATGTATTTATTTTCTAATAATAGAATATAAGATGGTTCCTATAATAATTTTTTTAAATAAATTAAAATAAATTACTTTATTAATTTATATATTAATCAGTTGAATGCAGAAAT